>JAGUXG010000167.1 GCA_020061965.1 bacterium | reverse complement strand
TAAAAGCTGATAATCAGAAAATTACCTCAATTTTACCTTAAAAAAGAATCCCTGTCAAGATATTTTCATCCAGTGTTATTTAAAAATTAAAAGTGGACACCTAAAAGATATTGAAAAATAGTAGTAGTATTATGGATAGTGTGAGTAACTCTGAAAGAGCCAGTCAAGCGATGCTCGGTAAGTCGATAGACTTATCCATAGAGCGTCACTATCCTTGATGAAGCAAAATACGCAAGCAGATCTCTCATATCACCTGGAAGGCTTGAAGAGAAGGATAAAGGTTCGTGTGTTTTGGGATGGAGAAACGAAAGATAAAAGCTATGAAGTGCCTGTCTGTCTATCGGAGAATCCCTTTTCTTTCCATAGACTTTATCACCAACGACAGGGTGGCCAATAGCAGATAAATGAACCCTTATCTGATGCGTTCTTCCTGTAAGGAGCCTTGCCTCTATGAAGGATGCCTGGTTGAATCTCTCAAGCACCTTGTATTGAGTCTCTGCCTCTCTCATCAGTCTTCCTCCTACCTTCATTGATGTTCCGCCTTTTTGTGGTCTGCCGATAGGCAATTTGACCTCTCCATCCGTATCTGGAACACCCCAGACAACAGCCTTATACCTTCTCTCTATCTGTCTTTTCTTCATTTGTGAGGAGAGTTCAAGATATGCCTCATCTTGTTTGGCCAGGACCAATAAACCTGATGTATCCTTGTCAAGCCTATGGACAATCCCCGGTCTATCTGGTGCCCCTTGATTGGCAAGGTGGGTGTGATTCAGTAGTCCATTTATGAGAGTACCTGATTTTATCTTCGGCGTCGGATGGGTGACCATGCCTGCGGGTTTATTGAGGACGATTATATCTTCATCCTCATAGACAATATCAAGCGGTATGGATTCTGGCAGGATTTCCTCATTTGGTATGAAGACCTCTATCCTCTCGCCAGCGTGGACCTTGTGATGTGGCTTGCAAGAGAGTGCCTTTACGAAGCCATTCTTTATCAGATTAGCTGCTTTTGACCTTGATATTTTACAAGCATTTGCAAGAAAGATGTCGAGTCTCTCTCCATCATTGCTGGGTGCGATGATCATTAAAGTTAATGGTGGCTATCAGATTTCAGCCATCAGTTTTTCAGTCTTTTGTTTTTAACTGACTGCTGCGATGATAGCTGAATGCTTACCCTAAACCTTTATCCCTCTCTCTTTCAATGTTTCAGTCAGGTCATTCAAGACATTCATATAGACAATGTAGGCATCATAAGGAGATTCATGTGGGTTGAAGTACTTATGCACATCGCCGTCTGAGAACCACTTGGTGCACATATAATAAAAGTGGTCAGAGCCGAGGAGCTTCCTCCAGACATTAATAAGATTCTCGTCTTTGGTCTGCTTCACCTTCTTCTCCAAGGAGTAAACCTTTTCAATAGCAGAATCCTGCATCGGATTTCCAACCCAGGCTGTCAAATCCCTCTCAACATCTGCCCAGGATGTAACATAAGGAATATCAATCTGACCAACAGGCGCGTGATACTTACAAGCCTCCTTTGGGAGAATAAACTGAAAGTCCGGATGCTTGAAGATTGCTTCTGGTAAAGCTGCCATAAAATCAAATATGCCAGTATCCGTCCATTGGTGCTCACCAAAGGTTTCATAGTCCATAAAGAGGTTGATAAGTTCACCATGGCCTGCATTACTATGAATCCACTGGCTATACCGCTCTGCTGTTAATGGCCATTCCTCCCAGCTCCTGTTGGAAAACCTGAAGGCAATGTCATCGGAGAGCTTATAATTCTTAAGCAAAAGGTTTATCTTGTAGCAATTGACAGGCTTGTATAAGAAATTTGGGCTTCTCCAGCCAAGGATATGGTCAGCACCCTCTGCCAATATATTGGCATATCCCATATCCTCAATGAACTTACCTATCTCATTGTTATAGATAAGCTCTGTATTTCTGAATGTCTTTGGTGTTTGGCCGAAGAGCTCCTTTATCTTCTTCTTATGCAACAGGACCTGTTGCTTAAACTCTTGTTTGGAATAGAGAAAGCTGAGTGAGTGGTAGTATGTCTCGTTTATAAACTCAACACAGCCAGTCTTAGCTAATTGTTGAAATAGCTCTAAAACATAAGGGTTATACTTTTCAAACTGGTCAATCACAAGTCCACTGAGAGAGAAAGAAACCTTGAACCTGCCCTCGCATCTATCAATCAGGGAGAGAAGGAGCTCGTTTGTTGGGATATAGCACTTGTCAGAGACTTTTAGGCATATCTGGCGATTAGCCTCCTCATCCTCATAGAAGTGGTTCACCCCTATATCAAAGAAGGAATAGTGCTTCTTCAGACGAAAAGGCTGATGAACCTGAAAATAGAAACAGACTGAAACCATATTACCTCCTTAAAGATAAAATTACAGTAGATTGAACTCTTCCACTTCAATGTTTGCTTGTTTAATTAGCTTTTTTAAGATTCCAACACCAAGCTCTTTATGTTGAGGAATGGATAAAGTATAAAGATACCCCTCCTTTACAAGCATTAAATGTGAACCTTTTTGTCTATCTACTAACCAACCTTTCTTTTTAAGTTTTCTCGTTACTTCTGCACCTGAACACAACTTGATGGCTTCACTCATACTGCTACAACTATTATCTCTTTTGTTTCTCTTTGTGCCTTCGCATTCATCACCTCTAACCAACCTCCAATAGCTTCTTTAATATTTTCTTTAACTTCTTTCAGTGTTTTACCTTGACTTAGGCAGCCTGGTAATGCTGGAACCTCTGCTACATAATATCCTGTTTCATCTAATTCTACAACCACATTAAATGTCATTTTTTTCTCCATCCTGTTTCATCCAGTAAATCCTGTCTAAATAAATTGTTGATAGACAGCTTTTATCTTGCCTCCAGCATTATTCCAACTGATACTCTGAATCTCTGCCTGGCATCTGGCCACAATATCCCGCGACAATTCTTCATTGCTGAGTAGGGCAATGATTCTATCTGCTAACTTCTGCACATCCCAGAAGTCAACCATCATTGCATCCCTTAAAACTTCAGCCACACCGGCACGCTTTGAGATAATAATTGGCACATCGTATAAAAGGGCTTCAAAGGCAGAGATGCCAAAGGGTTCAGAGACAGATGGCATCACATAGAGGTCAGAGACAGCATACATCCTTTCTACCTCTAACCCTCTCAAGAACCCTGTGAAATGGAATTTGTCTGTAATCCTAAGCTCAGCAGCCCTGTTTATCATTTTTGGTAGCATATCTCCAGACCCAGCCATAACAAAACGAACATCCTTCAACTTTTCCAAAACAAGCTTTGCTGCCTCTAAGAAATAGTCTGGACCCTTTTGCATTGTAACCCTGCCGAGAAACAGGACTATTTTCTCTTTTAATGGCTTTTTAATGCCAAGTCTTTTTAAGTGTGACTCCTTATCAACCGCATTATGAACAACCTCTATCTTACCTTCCTGTATTCCGTATCTATTTATAATGATATTCTTGGTGTAGTAGCTCACCGCGATTATCTTATCAGCATTCTCCATCCCATATCTTTCTGTGTCATAGACATATTGATTGATATTCTCTCCACTTCTGTCAAACTCAGTGGCATGGATATGGACAACCAAAGGCTTTCCACTTGCCTTTTTTGCCTCTACTCCAGCAGGGAATGTCACCCAGTCATGGCTATGAATAACATCAAAATCGCAAGTAGCACCAAGGTATCTTCCAATAATACTGTATTTTCCAACTTCAAGAAAGATGTCATGGCCATAGTTTCCAGCAAAGTCAAGGATGGTTCTCTTTGTTGGATATATAAAATCTGTCTTTCCAAAGAAATGTCCGATCGTCTCCCTTGAAAACTTACTTGTATAGTAAGGAGATAGTGGCAAGAGCTTCTCTTCTATCTCTTTGGAAAGAAGCTCATACTCCCTTGTTGCCCTGTCAAACTCAAGTGACAAAGCCACCTCATCTGCAGCAAGTAGCCTTATATTTATATCCGGGACAAGCGCCTGCTTCATCTTTGTGGGTATGACAAAGGTAACCTCGACACCATTATTCACCAAGCCCTCGGCAATGCCATGACTTGCTACCCCTAAACCTCCACTGATAAATGGGGGGAATTCCCAGCCAAACATTAAAACCTTCATATTTTTACCTCCAAATTCATAAAAATTTTAGAAGTCATCTTATATTCTCCAATGTTCTTATTGCTTCGGCTATGCTCCAGGCCTGAGCCATACAACCTTTTGCTGTATATGGCGGGCTTGGATTAAAGATTTCAGAGATATGAAGCAGGCCATATCTTTGTAAGTGTCGTCCCCAAAGCTCTCCAAATGTCCCATTTATATACTCTTTTGTCTCTTTTTTGCCTGAGACCGCAAGCATTGCATCCGTAAATATGCCTATAAGCCATGGCCAGACTGTGCCTTGATGATAGGCCCTGTCCCTGTCTTCTGGGCAGCCAGCATAATTGGCTAAGTAGGCTGGGTTTTGAGGGGAAAGTGTCCGCAGGCCATAGGGTGTGGCCAAGTGGCTCTTGACTGTATTTATTATCTTCTCTCCTTTTTCTTTACTGATGCAGGTATAGGGTAAGCCAAGAGCAAAGAGCTGGTTTGGTCTTATGGCTCTGTCAATATTTCCATCTGGTCTATAGACATCTATTAAGGATTGGTCTTCCTCATTCCAGAATAGCCTTTCAAAGCTACTTTCAAATAGCTTGATTGCCTCTTCAATCTGACTACTCAGCTTTTTATCTAAAGATTCTTTGAAATCATTATATAAAAACATTAAGCCATTATACCAGAGGCTGTTAATATCAACTGCAGCTCCATCCCTCGGTGTAACACCAACACCTCCAACAATAGCATCCATCCAGGAGAGGGGAAAATCCCTTCTGCCTGCATACAAAAACCCGTTCTCTATCTTGGCTATGCCTGTCTTTCCTTCTAATAATGACGAGATTATCCTCTTAGCAGTAGGAATAAGCTCCTCATTGACAGATTTTTTATCTTTGGTGTAGAGGATATAATTCTGGATAGCCCAGAGGTATAAAAGGGAGGTATCTATAGAATTATAGGCTTTAGTTCCATTATTTCCTAAGAAATTGGGCATCAGCCCATTCTTTTCAAAAGTCGCATATCTTTTTAGAATAGCTAATGCCGTATCTTTCTCTCCTCTGGCTAAGGTGATTCCAGTAATGGAGATCATAGTATCCCTTCCCCAGTGCTTGAACCAGTGGTAGCCAGCAATAATATCCTTCTCTCCCTTATCATCAGAAACAAGGTAATGACCAGCACTTATCTTTAGGGTTTTTAGTGGCTCTTCTTCTTTGGCAAACCTTTCTTGTTCTTCCTCTATTCTTTTCAATTCTTCTTCTGCTTCCCTTTCTATCCTGCCTGTAGCTTTCGCCAGGCCTGCCCTGAAGATAATAGACTTTCCTTCTGTAAGCTTTACCTCAAAGACGCCCGGTGTAAACATATCCTCTTGATAATCATACCCCCTGTTCCTCTCTTTCAGGTATTCAAAGTTCTTCCACCAACAGGGTGCAGGATAGAAGGTAGATTTGATAGATGTCTGGATGTATAAAGGCGGCAGACCCTTGTATGGGTCAATCTTAAACCCATTTTTTTCAGGAAATGTCCTTGGTCTTAAGTCAATATTCTCACAAGTTAAACTATGAATCTCTCTGTAGGATAGAAATGGTGATGCCTTCAGGGTAATAGCTTTCCTTCCAGAAAGAAGCTCATATTTTATAAGGATGCAATCTCCTTCTTTAGGCATAAGTATAGACCTTCTGATCTTTACCTCGCCGAGGGTATAATTTGTTATGGGATAGCCTTCTATCTCAAACGATTCTATGTATTGATGGCCAATTGGGTTAAAGACACCTGGGAATTTATTGGTAGAAAGAGAATGCTCTTTGTGGTCACTAAGAACAGAGACCTCTAATTTTGAGAGAAGGTTGAATAGACCTTGCTTTTTGAGAGGAAGAATAAGCAGACCATGATACTTACGGGTGTGGCAGTCTAAAATGGTAGAAGACGAGTAACCTCCCTTTCCATTCGTCAAAAGATACTCCTTCTTTAAGGAATACTCAAGGTTCAAAAGCTCATCTCTATTAAAGATTATCTTCACTCATAAAGTATAGAATGCAATCAGGTAGGAAGGCAAGGTTTTTTTTGTGACTATTTACCTCGAACAAAGCTAAACTACTGAGGCACGGAGAATTCATTTAACATTTAGCGATTATTTTACCGGTTAGCTGACTGCTGAACGCTTATCCTAAAGTAAACTGCGTATGTATATTACCCTTCTTAAAAGCTTCATCAGAGAGCATCTTCTGGTGGAAAGGAATGGTTGTCTTTACGCCTTCAATCACAAACTCATCTAAGCACCTTTTTGCCCTGATGATTGCCTCTTCTCTATCCCTTCCATGCACAATGAGTTTTGCTAAGAGGGCATCATAATGAGGAGGAATCTTATATCCTGCATATATGTGTGTATCTACCCTAACCCCAGGTCCACCCGGCAAATGAAGGGAGGTTATTCTTCCGAGAGATGGAGCAAAGTTATTCTCTGTATCTTGAGCATTTATCCGACATTCAATGCTATGGCCTGATAGGGTTACATCTCTCTGGGAGAGATTGAGCTTTTCACCTGAGGCAATTCTTATCTGTTCCTTGACTATATCTATTCCAGTGACCATTTCCGTAACAGGGTGTTCAACCTGAATTCTGGTATTCATCTCCATAAAATAGAATTTATTCTTCTCATCTAAGAGAAACTCAACTGTGCCTGCGTTGATATAACCAGTAGCTTTAACCGCCTTTACTGCCGCTATTCCAAGCTCTCTTCTAATCTTTGAGTCAACACCGGTAGATGGCGACTCCTCAATCAACTTTTGATGCCTGACTTGAATAGAGCATTCCCTCTCAGGAAGATAAATGCAGTTTTTGTGGCTATCAGCTAAGATTTGAATCTCTATATGCCTTGCAGGTTGGACAAGCTTTTCTAAATATAACCCTGAACTACCGAAGGCTTTTTCTGCCTCTTGCGAGGCTATATTCCATGCCTCTACCAGAGCCTCTTTATTTGTTACAATCCGTATCCCTTTTCCACCGCCACCACCTGCAGCCTTTAAGAGGATGGGATAACCAATCTTTTTTACAAGCTTCTCTGCCTCTTTATAATCCTTCAAGGGCTTGGCTGAGCCAGGGATTATAGGCACACCTGCCTTTTCCATTGCATTCCTTGCCCCAATCTTATCGCCCATCATTTTGATAGCTGAAGAAGGAGGGCCAATAAATGTCTTGAGATGATCCTTGCATATCTCGGCAAAATCTGCCTTTTCAGCCAAGAATCCATACCCTGGATGAATAGCATCCGCACCTGTAATCTCTGCGGCACTCATTATCCTTGATATCATCAGATAGCTTTCATCAGAAGGGGCAGGTCCGATACAGATGGCTTCATCAGCCAATGAGAGATGGAGACAGTCCGTATCCTCTTCTGAATAGATAGCTACAGTCTTAATGCCCATCTCTTTTGCCGCCCGCATCACCCTCATGGCAATCTCCCCTCTATTTGCTATCAATATCTTATTGAACATCTATATAATGTATGGAGAAGAGAAGGAGAAGGTCAAGAAAAATTTAAGTAACTTGTAATGCCTCAGTTACAAGTTGAAAAATTACTTTGTAATCAAACGACTTCACTACTTATTTTTATATTGATTATCTACCAAATATAAACTACAATAGATACGGTTTCTATCTCTTTCAGAGATTTACCTTTATACAAAAAATGATAAAAGTTAAGATATGCGGGATAACTTGTAAAGATGATGCAGAGGCAGCTGTGAGATTCGGAGCAGACGCCATTGGTTTTATCTTTGCAGATTCCCCAAGAAGAGTCACGCCTTTTGCAGCAAAAGATATCATATCAAGCCTCCCTCCATTTATTGCTACTGTGGCTGTCTTTGTGAATGAAGACGAAGAAGAAGTGAGGAGGATAGCCAATTTTTGTGGTATATCTATCTTACAGTTTCACGGAGATGAAACCCCTTCTTATTGTAGTAAATTCCCAAGAGCAATTAAAGCCTTTCGCATCAAAGATATTTCTTGCACAAGCAAGAAATATGAGGCTCTGGCTTCGCCAGAGGAAAAAAAGATAAAGGAATATAATGTTTCAGCCTGGCTTTTGGATACATATTGTGATGGAAAATATGGCGGGACAGGAAAGACTTTTAATTGGGGTGAAGCCTGCGAGCTGGCTAAAGAAGGAAGGGTCATCCTCTCAGGTGGATTAACCCCAGAAAATGTAGCTCTGGCAATAAGACTTGTCTCTCCTTATGCAGTTGATGTCAGTAGTGGTGTAGAAGAATATCCAGGCAAGAAAGACCATAAGAAACTTGAGGAGTTCATAAAAAATGTAAATGTGTGAACCCATTTCCAATATCAAGACAAAAATATTGAGTTATTTTATCTCTATCTTTGCTCCTACTGCCTCTAATTTTTTCTTGATATCTTCTGCTTCTTCTTTGTTCACGCCTTTCTTTATAGTAGTTGGCGCCGATTCTACTAAATCTTTTGCCTCTTTAAGACCTAATGAGGTGATAGCCCTTACATCTTTGATAACCTGTATCTTCTGGTCTCCAAAACTTACCAAGACTACCTCAAACTCGGTCTTTTCTTCTTTCTTTCCTTCTGTTCCCTCTCCTGCAACAACTTGTCCAGAAGAGACTATTGGAGCTGACGCTTGCACCCCAAACTTTGTCTCTAATTCTTTCACCATTTCAGCCAAATCTAATACGGTCATACTGGATATGGCTTCAATTATTTCATTCTTTGTAATTGTAGACATCTTTCTATACCTCCTTAATAAGTTTATTAGTATAAATTACACAAAATTTTTTTGCAAGCACTTTTTTTGATCTTGTTAAACCCAACTTCATACCTTTTATACTCAAGAAACACAAGTTTAATTGGGCATCTCTATGGAAGCTTTATAGCACATTTGACAGATTAGGGCAAACTTATATAAACTTCTTTGAAGATATTCTTCGGTATAGAGATGAGCTATATTCGTTATTGACTGAAAATTTTCAGATTATTGGACCTTAGAGTTTTTGAAAGGCTGGTTTATTTGGGATATATATTTCTCTGTGTCTCTAAAGGTTAATTTTTGCTTCGGATGGATAGCATACTATGAAAGATAATATCTATTGCGTGATTATGGTCGGCGGACCAGGAGAGAGGCTCTGGCCAGTAAGCACTAAAAAGAGGCCAAAGCCGTTTTTACCCCTTGCAGGAAAACTACCTTTGATACAAGAGGTTGCTGAAAGGATAATGCCTATATTTCCAAAGGAAAGGATACTCTTTGTCTTGCAAGAGGAGCATAAAAGATTGGCAGAGGAGCTATTTCCTGACTTGAACGAAGGAAACTATATTATAGAGCCAGAGCCAAAGGATACTGCGGCAGCTATTGGTCTGGCTTCCTTATACTTGCCTTCAGACGCAACTATGGTCGTCCTTTCAGGGGATCACTATATTCCAAATGGAGATACATTCAGAAAGGCTGTCTCTGCTGGGACAAGGTTTATAGAAGAAAACCCAAAGATGCTCCTTCTTTTTGGCATAAAGCCAATAAGACCAGAGACAGGCTATGGCTATATTGAGGCAGATAATCTTTTAGCTACAATAAATGAAATAAAGATACGAAGGGTAAAAAGGTTTGTAGAAAAACCTGACAAAGAGAGAGCAGCCCTGTATCTTGCAGACCAGAACTACTACTGGAACTCAGGGATGTTCATCTGGAAGAAAGAGAGGATTCAAAGGTTATTGGCTGACTTTATGCCGAAGCTCTGGGCAGGGCTTTGCCAGATAAGAGATGGCAAAGAAAAGGATGAGGTCTTTAAGGGGTTGAATAAGGTCTCTATTGACTATGGTGTTTTAGAAAACTCGGATTCTGTGGCAATGATAGAAGCAGATTTCTCATGGGATGATCTGGGAACATGGGAATCGCTTTTGCGGGTCAGGAAGACAGATGAGAAAGGCAATCTGATCATTGGGAAGCACAAAGTCAGCAAGACTTCTGAATGTATCATTTACTCAGAAGACAGTCAAATTATCACCGTTGGTGTCTCAGATCTGGTCATAGTCCAAGTAGGCAACAATGTGCTTGTCGCTGGTAAGAATAGGTCGGATGAGATTAAACAAATGGTAAGGATGGTAGAGCTAAACCCTTCTGGGCTTTCGTGATTTTTAGAAACACCAAATCCCTTTTTTTCATTTTCCCGTAAGCGTTCAGGCACCCAGAAAACAGATGATGAAAAGATGTAAAATTGGTACCAAGAAAATGAGAAATGTAATATTGTATATTGGCATAATTGGTATTTTACTTAAGAACTTTTCCCTATTTCTCTATTTTGGCATCATTCATTTAATCTTAAGGAAATCCGATGAAGAATGTCTTCACTGGTGGATTTCCTGAGGCATCCTTTCTACACAGAACTTTTGCAAAAGCTGGGGAAGTTCTGTAAGCAATCTTCTGATGTTGACAAAAATACCTATATCTTATAAACTATGAACTATAATTATAAAGGGGGTGATTGAGTGGCCAATGTTAAAAAGAAGCGAAGAAAGAAGATAACCAAACATAAATATAAAAAGCTGAGAAAGAGAATGAAGGCTATGAGAAGAAGGCAAGGGAAATGATAGGCTGTGTCATCTTTGCTGCAGGAAAAGGAAAAAGGATGAAGTCAGCCAAGGCTAAGGTTCTTCATCCTTTGATGGGAAAGCCAATGTTGGAGTATGTTTTGGAGGCAACATCCTTTTGTGAAAAGAGGGTTGTTGTTGTTGGCTGCCAGGCAGATAAAGTGATTGGTCTAATAGGAGAGAGAACAAAGATAGCTATACAAAAAGAGCAGTTGGGGACAGCAGATGCTCTAATCTCTGCTATGCCTTTTGTCTCCAGTCTTTCTGATATATTGGTTCTACCAGGAGATGTCCCACTTATCAAAAGAGAGACTTTGATCTCTTTAATAAATACTCATAAGAAAAAAGACTCTCTCTGCACCATTCTTTCAGTAAGAAAGAATGATCCAGCGTGTTATGGACGGATAATTATCGGTGATAGGGTAAAAATCACAGAAGAGAAAGATGCCAATCCCTCTGAGAAAAAAGAAAACCTTGTGAACACAGGGATATATTGCTTCAAGACCCAGGGGTTATTAGAGAAGCTGAAGAAGATAGACAGTAAGAATAAACAACAAGAATATTACCTGACAGATGTGATTGAGATGTTTGAGAAAGAAAGGGTTCTGGTTATTGAGTGTGAAGATGAGATAGAAGTCTCTGGGATAAACGATAGGTTTGAACTGAGCAAGATAGAGGAGATAGTCAGAAAAAGACAGGAGGACAGAAAAGATGAAAAAGATACTGATAATAGCCCTTTTTTTTGGAACAGGTCTTTGGCCGTGTCAGAATGGGGTCAAGTGTAGTAATAGTTCTTGCAGGACAATGAATCTTGACCCAGTAACCTTCAAATCTGATGGAAAAGCTGTAGGCGGAAGATACTCCCTTGAGAAGGATAAAGATATGTGGGCAATCTGGAAGTTTGTCATTCCAAAAGATGCTTCCCTTGACGAAATGTCTAGCCTCGGAAACCCATTTATCAGGGTAAATATCTCTTGTGATGTTAAACAAAATGGTCTAAGCACAGAGGTCTGGCCTTCTCCTTATGCACCAATCCTTTCTATCTCCTCCTCTAATCCGATAACAAAGGTAACTGCTCCAATCCGCTCTGAAACCATTCATCTTATAGATTCTGGAAGGCAAAAGGGTGGAATAGCTGTGATGGATTATTATATCAGTATGCTGGAAGAAGAAACAGAGGTTGTTGTAAAGCTCACACGTCCTGCATATTTAGAAGCCCCAGTTATCTCTGTCAATAAAGACTCCTGCTGGCTCACCTATATTTACAGAAAGGGTTCTCGGTCTTCTCCTCCTGATCCTTATGAGCCTAATGATGATCATGAATCTGCTTGCGAAATTAAACAAGATAGGCTTGAGGCTTCTATCTGGGATGGCAAAGTTATCAAGCCGATAGATGTTGACTGGTATAAATTTGAGATGAAAAATTTCTCTACTTTTGAGATAAATCTCAGACCAAAAGAAGAAAAATCAAAGATGGCTTCAGGATTAGAGCTTTTCGACAAACAAAATAAGAGGCTTGCTTCTGTAAAAGGAAAGGAATCAGCTACTCTTACCTGGCAAGGAACTGGAATATTTTATCTTAAAGTGAGTAACATAAACGGGACCGAAGACCCTGAAATGAAATATATCCTCAGTATAATTCAAAAATAAAGAGGGAAAAGGATATCTTTTCCCTCTACTTCTTCAATCCCTAAGTTTTATTTACCCTTCCTTTCCGGCTTCTGATGTTTCTGCTTCTTCAGTAGTTGCTGTCTCTTCTTCTACCGTTGGTGTCTCAGTAACAGGCTCTTCCTTCTTTCCAAAACAACCAATCATGGCTATGGAAGATATAGCTATTACTAAACAGATACTCAGATTTAATAGAAAACGCTTCATTATTTCACCTCCTTTTCATTACTTTGGCAAAATTTCTGCCTTATTCTGAACTTAATATATCTACATCTTTGTTATTTTGTCAAGATATTTTTTTGCTAAGCGAGCAAAAAGTATTTACATTGCTGATAGGTCGGCTAACGAGAGGAATAGATCAGAGATACGGAATAAAAGAGCTTGCCTGTTCTCTCGTATACTCTTTTCCTCAGTCTGCACCAGAACCTCATCAAAGAATTTATCTATCGCTGGTCGCAGCTTTGAAAGGAGGAGAAACGCTTCATCATAATCCTTTCTCTGGCAAGCAGACTTAAAATCAAGCCCTGTCTTTGTCACCATGGAGTATAGCTCCTTTTCTGCTGGCTCTGCAAGAAGGTTTTCATCAAACACTACCCTCTCTGCACCTTTTAGTATATTCATCACCCTCTTTATACTCACAGTAAGGTCGGAAAATCCCTCTTGTTTTATAAAGTTTGATAGAGCCTCTGCCCTATCTCGACAATCCTTTGGGTCATTAAAACCTGCTGATAGAACTGCGTTTATAACACCCCTGTCAAAAGAAGAAGAGAGGAGAAAGAAGAGTCTTACCTTCAGAAAAGGAAGCAGGGTTTCCATTATCTTTTCTTCATCTATCCTCTCATAACCCTTGCAAGCCTCCCTGATGATAGAGGAGAGAAGAATCCGTGTCTTAAAATCTGCCTCTAAGATAATCTGGATGATAGAATTTCCAATCCTTCGCAGGCCCTGCGGGTCCTCTGATCCTTTGGGAATATATCCGATGGCAAAATATCCAACCAATGTGTCTATTCTGTCAGCCAAGTTTACAACCCTGGCAATAGAAGAGCTTGGCAATGGTTCATAATGCTGCCTTATTGCTTCAGCTATCTCATCTTCTACTGCGTTAAACTTAGCGTAATGATAACCCATAATGCCCTCAAGCTTTGGAAACTCGCCTACCATTTGCGTCATTAAATCAGCCTTAGCCAGATACGCAGCTCTTTCCACATATCTGATATCTTTTGGAGAAAGTAGCCGTAAGCTAAAAGATGTGGCTAGCCTGACGCACCTTAAAGCCTTCTGATGAAGAGTCCCTAATCCTTCCTGCCAGATAACACCCTTCAATTTTGAGGCAAAGGTCTCAAGCGAAACCTTCTTGTCCTCCTTCCAGAAGAAGTCTGCATCAGCCAGCCTTG
Source organism: bacterium (assembly GCA_020061965.1). GTDB lineage: Bacteria > UBA9089 > UBA9088 > UBA9088 > JAGUXG01 > JAGUXG01. The sequence goes on along the minus strand of JAGUXG010000167.1, from coordinate 1,170 downwards.
CAGACAGGACCCTTTCATACCCTTTTCGTATTGAGGCAGCCTTTTTAGAATTTGATATGGCCAAAAACCAAGGAGCCAATTTTTCATCTTTTAGAAGAGGAAAGTATCTCTGGTGAGAGACCATAGAGGCAATAACCACATCCTCAGGTATCTTCAGATATTTTTTGCTGAAGCTACCCATGATAACACTTGGGTCTTCAACCATATTAACCACCTCATCTAAAAGCCCTGGAGGAAGTAAGACTTCAGCCCCTATCTTTTTTGCAGAATCTTTAAGCGCAGAAAGGATGTGTTCTGCTCTCTCTTTTTGGTCTGCTATCACACCCTGTTTTCGAAGAGCAGAAAGGTAATGAGCAGGGGAGGCTATAAAGACAGGAGGTCTTCCTCGCAGACCAAAAGACTCTTTAGTCGTTTTTACGCCTTCAATCTCAAAGGGGATGAGTCTCGTTCCCAAAAGTGCTACGAGCCATCTTATGGGCCTGGCAAAGGTAAAATCTCCTTTCCACCTCATAGACTTTGGGAAGGAGATGGAGCTTATAAGTTGAGGGAGAACCTTCCTGCTGATCACATATGCCGGTTTTCTCTCCTTTTTCTTGATAAGACACCAGTATCTTCCGCCTTTCTTCTCTTTTATGACTAAATCTTTCCCCAAGACAGAATGTTTCTTGGCAAATCCATCTGGAGGGCTTTGGGCAGGAGGACCAACTATCTCCTCCTCTTTTGTTTCAGCTTCTTTTACAGAATAAAGAATAAGGCTAAGCCTCCTTGGCGTGCCATACGTCTCTGCTGAGCTAAATTCTATTGCATTTTCAGAAAAGAGCTTTTCTGCACCTGTCTTTAGCTGAGAGAGCGCCGGTTCTATATAAGAAGCAGGAAGCTCCTCTGTTCCAATCTCAAGCAAAAGGTCTTTCATATGTCTATCTCTTCCTTAAATTCTTCTAATGTCATTCCTGTCTCTTTAATGATATACCCAAGTAAATCAGGTTTACAAAGAGAACCTGATGTTGTAAGTTTAGGATGTTGTATACCCAAGTAAATCAGGTTTACAAAGAGAACCTGATGTTGTAAGTTTAGGATGTTGTAAGTTGTATGTTATTTGTTCTACTTCTTCAACCTACAACCTACAACAAAAATCTTCGGTAAACCTCGTTCCTTGAGTATAATATTATC
>JAGUXG010000175.1 GCA_020061965.1 bacterium | reverse complement strand
GGGATAATAGATGAAGAGGCTTTGCATGAAGGTTTGGTCTCTGGAAAGGTAAGGGTAGCTGCCTTAGATGTCTTTGAGAAGGAGCCTCCATTTGGTTCGCCTTTACTCTCTGATGAAAACTGCATCTTTGTCCCACATCTTGGGGCATCAACCAAAGAGGCTCAGAAGAGTGTAAGCATAGAGATAGCCAATCAAATGAAGGAAGCACTTACCGCAGGAGTGATGAGAAATACTGTTAATCTTCCCTACATAGACCTTCAGATAATGAAGATTCTCTCTCCATTTATCAAGTTGTCAGAAGCTCTTGGAAGATTATCTGCTCAACTGATAGATGGAAAGGTCACCTCTATAGCTATAGAGTATTCTGGGGAATTGGTAGGCCACGACCTATCCTTTCTCTCGACAACGATTGTTCGCTCCATCTTATCTTCCTTTCTTCCTGATGAGACAGTAAACTATGTGAATGCCTTATACTTTGCCAAGGATATGGGCATAACACTGGCTTTTTCAGAGAAACAGGCTAAGTCAGACTATAGCTCTTTGATAGCCGTAACCATTGCTGGTAAAGAAAAGAAGGTTGTAGCAGGAACAGTCTTTTCAGAGAAAAGTCCTCGTATTGTTCAGATAGACAACTTTCAATTAGAGTTTCTACCTGAAGGAAATCTCCTTATCTTGAGTCAAACAGATAAACCAGGGATAATCGGTAAAGTCGGCACTATCCTTGGCAAAGCCAACATAAACATCGCCAACCTGCAATTAGCCAGAACAAGAAAGGGTGGGGATGCTCTCTCTGTTTGGAATATTGACGGTGCTATCTCTGAGGCTATCTTGAAAGAGATAAAAGAGATGCCGCAGGTGAAAGGAGCAAAGGTTGTAGTTTTGTAAATGAAACTCAGATTAGGCTCGCACACATTAGATTTAGAGAATAGAACCCATATTATGGGGATTCTCAATGTCACGCCTGACTCCTTCTCAGATGGAGGGTTATTCCTTGACCCAGAGAAGGCTTATCAGCACGCTATGCAAATGTCAGAAGATGGGGCTGATATTATTGATATAGGTGGGCAATCCACGAGGCCTGGCTCTCTGGAAGTAAGCCCAGAGGAGGAGTTAGAGAGGGTTCTGCAAGTCATAGAGAGACTGAAAGGAGATGGTTTTAATCTTCCAATCTCTATAGACACATATAGCGATAAGGTGGCAGAGGCTTGCCTTGAACTTGGTGTGGAGATGGTGAATGACATCTCAGGGCTCAGATTCTCTGAAAGGATGAAGAGCGTAATAGCAAAATATAAAGCTGCTTGTGTAATTATGCACATCAAAGGAACCCCAAAAGATATGCAGGATAACCCAACCTATACTGATCTGTTTGGCAAGATTATAGACTACCTTAAAATAGGGATAAACCTGGCAGAGGATGCTGGGATTACAGAGATAGTTATAGACCCAGGTATTGGATTTGGAAAGGAGTTAGACCATAATTTACAGATAATCAACCACTTAGATAGATTTAATGTTTTGAATAAGCCAATCTTAATCGGCCTCTCCCGCAAATCTTTTATTGGAAAGATATTAAACCTTCCTCCGAAGGAGAGATTGAAAGGGACAGCAGGAGCTGTGGCTATGGCTATCTTAAGGGGAGCAAAGATTGTCCGTGTCCATGATGTAAAGGAGATAAAAATGGTTGTAGATGTGGTTGATGCCATAAAACGACAATGAAACTTAAGGGCTGTCAGATAACAAAGTTTTATGGAAAGAGAATGGTTGTCCATGGTGTAGATGTTGAAGTCTCAGAAGGTGAGATTGTAGGCTTGCTTGGTCCAAATGGAGCTGGAAAGACAACCACCTTTTATTGCATCACAGGTCTTATCAGTGCAAATTCTGGCCGAATTTCCATTGATGATAAAGAGATAACAGACCTGCCAATGTATAGAAGGGCACAAAAAGGGATAGGCTATCTTCCTCAAGAGCCATCTTGTTTCTCAAAGCTCACTGTGAGAGAGAATATTCTGGCTATCTTAGAGTTCATCGAAAAGGACAAGAAGAAGAGGAAAGAGACAGCAGAAGGGCTTCTCTCTGAGTTTGGCTTAACGGCGCTTGCGAACCAGCCTGCTTATACCCTATCTGGGGGTGAGAGGAGGAGGCTTGAGATAGCCAGAGCTTTATCTGCCCGGCCAAGGTTTATCCTCCTTGATGAACCATTTTTAGGGGTTGATCCTATCAGGGTAGAAGAGATTCAGGAGATCATCAATAGACTGAAAGAGAAGGGACTGGGCGTTCTGATAACAGACCATAATGTCAGAGAGACCTTGAGGATAACAGACAGGTCGTATATCATTGCTGATGGAAAGATTCTCATAGAGGGAAGATCTGATCTTTTGGTAGCCAGCCCTGAGGCAAGAAAGATATACTTGGGAGAAAGATTTCGGCTGGATTGAATAATTGGTACGGCCGAGAGGAATAGAACCTTCAATCTACTGATTCGTAGTCAGTTGCTCTATCCGTTGAGCCACAGCCGCATCCCTTTGATTTACAAAGATTTGCTACATCAAATCATACGACAAAATCCTCTTAGAGTCAAAAACTGTCCTCTAAAATCTCGTAACTATTTACCCAAGTGAAGGAATCCATTGCAAAAAAGGGGTCAAGGGTTCCAGGATTCAAGTGTTTGAAGAATTAACAAATCT
>JAGUXG010000153.1 GCA_020061965.1 bacterium | reverse complement strand
TTTTATATCTTCTTTAGCATTCTCTAAGGCATATTTTGATATATCAAATCCCTTTCCCTTACAATTTGGTAAAAGCATTTTAAGCTCATAAAGGAGAAAACCCTTTCCACAACCAACATCTAATATTTTAGCATCTTCTGGAAGAAGGTAATTTTCAATGAGTTTTTCAGCCACAGCCTTCCATCTTCCATCGTATTTATAGCCTCCATAACCAAATCTCCTCTCCCCATCCCAATATTCCTTGCCATACCTTCTTGCTATCTTTGAAGATAACACCTTTTCATCTATCATTCTACCAATATAATCCCTCTTTGTCTTTTTGTGTAGGGGTGTTATGATATTTAATAAGTTTCCCATATTCAATTTTTTATCATCTTCTTTACAACTTCTACAATATCCATTTTAGAAAGACCATTTATCTCCTTCATCTCCTCATAGGAGCCATATCCTGAGGCAAAGACATTATTCAAACCCAATCGCTTAAATTTAACAGAAGATTTATTATCCAGCAATACTTCAGCAACAGCACTTCCTAAGCCACCAATAATTGTATGCTCCTCAACAGTAAGAATAGCACCTGTATCATGAGCTGCCTTAAGAATAATCTCCTTATCAATAGGCTTTATAGTATGAATGTTTATTAGCCTGGCAGAGATACCTAATCTTTCTAACTCATCTACTGCCTTAAGAACCTCGTAGACTATGCCACCTGTAGCAATAATAGCAATATCTGTGCCATCCCTTAAGGTAACCCCACATCCAACCTTAAATTCATAGTCTTCTTTATAGATTTTAGGTGTTCCACCTGTTGCCAAACGCAGGTACACAGGGCCATCAATCTGTGCTGAGGCAATCGTTGCTTTCTTAGTCTCCAATGGATCTACTGGAGAAAAAATTGTCATATTAGGAAGGGAACGTATCAAGGTAATATCCTCAGTTGCATGGTGAGTTGGTCCTAAAGAACTATACACAAATCCAGCACCAATCCCTACTATTTTGACATTCATCCTTTGCAGGCAGAGATCATTTCTAATCTGCTCAAAGGCACGCATAGTAAGGAAACAACCAATAGTGTAAGCAAAAGGAATCTTGCCACATGAAGCCAATCCAGCTGCCAAACTGATCATATTTGCCTCAGAAATCCCACAGTTTATAAATCTAGATGGGAAATCTCTCCTGTATTTATCATAGACAATCGCGCCATTGTCAGCAACGAGGGCAATGATATCTTCATCTTTTCTGGCAAGGTCGTAAAGCTCGTCTAAGTAAGCATTCCTCATACATTTGCCCCTTAAGACCCTTCTAATCCCAATTCCTTATACGCTATAGCCATCTCTTCTTCATTTGGCATTCTGTAATGCCAAATAGGAACATTTTCCATGAACGAGATCCCTTTACCTTTAATGGTATGGGCTATTATCAGATTAGGTTTACCTGAAACAAAAGGAACAGATTTAAAGACATTATTTAATTCAGTCATATCATGTCCATCAACCTCCCTAGTCTCCCATCCAAATGCCTTCCACTTATCAGCCAGGGGCTTAAGAGAGATAACATTATCTAACCAATCTATGGCTTGCAACTTGTTGTAATCAATGATAGCTGTCAAATTGTCTAATTTATGTTGTGGTGCAAAAAGTGCTGCCTCCCAAACAGAGCCTTCCTGACATTCTCCATCCCCCAATAAAACAAATACCCGATAATTCTTTTTATCCATTTTGCCTGCTAAGGCTATTCCCGCTCCAAATGGAAACCCATGTCCCAAAGCCCCTGTGGAAGCCTCTATCCCTGGAACTTTATACATATCTGGATGCCCACCCAAGATACTTCCCTTCCTGCCAAATGTATCAAGGTCTTCTTTATTAAAAAAACCCCTGTCTGCAAGAATAGCATATAATGCAACACAACTATGGCCTTTACTCAATATAAATCTATCCCTTGCTGAGTCTCTTTGATTTTCAGGAGAAATATTTAAGATATTATAATAAAGAACAGTTAAGATTTCTACTATGGATAGAGAGGAGGGAGTATGTCCACCCCCTCCTTTGCAAATTGTTCTAAATATTGTTCTCCTTAATTCTTTAGCTTTTTTATGTAAATCTAAAGTCTTCATTTTATACAAGCTTTATTGCCTGCATTGTTTTAACATTGTAATAGCGTATATCTGTCATAGGATTTGGAATTTTGCCTTCCTCAAAAGCCCTCTTTAGATCAAGAATCGCCTCACAAACAGTATGCTTGGCTGAAAAACCCAGTTCCTCTCTAATCTTTCTTGAGGAAATGTGATATGAACGATTGTCATTGGTTGAGATGGTCTTAATTGGTATCTGATTACCCACTATTGATTGAACCATGCCTGCAATATCTTTGAGCTTGTAATTCTCATATCCGACATTGTAAATCTTTTTATCTATCTTTTCATCAGGTAACCCTAATAGATAAAGATAAAGATCTGCCATATCCTCAATATGAATATTGGGTCGCATCTGTTCTCCGCCAAAGACTGTAATTTCCCCTTTATTAATCGCCTGACTTGTTAAGATATTAACTGTAAGGTCGAGCCTCATTCTGGGTGAGTAGCCACATACCGTTGATGGCCTAATAGCCGCTACCACAAAACATTTTTCACCAGCATTCATCAGAACCTCTTCACACATAGCTTTATATTTGGAATAATCTGTCAGGGGTTCTAAGGGAAGGTCTTCTGTCACCTCTTCTTCTTTCTTAACACCATATACACTTGAACTCGAGGCATAAATTAGTCTTTTTACTCCATTCCTTTTGACTATATCTACTAGTTGAATAAAGGCATCATAGTTTATTGACTTGCCCAAAGCTGGGTCTAACTCATAGCTTGGATCATTGGATATGCATGCCAGATGGATAATTGTATCATAACCTTCTGTTTCTTTCTCAAGAAGCTTTCTGTTTCTAATATCGCCCTTTACTTGAATAAGGTTAGGATGGTTTTTTACACTATCCAAAACACCTTCACCATAGATATATAGATCAATAACCTTAACCTGATAACCCTTATTAAGTAGTTTTGGAACCAGGACCGCACCGACATAACCAGCCCCACCAGTTATAAAAACTTTTTGTAGCACTTTACTCATCTCTTCTCTATTTTTTTAAAATTGTATGAATAAATTCAAGCAATTCACATTTTTCAATTGACCTTTTATTGCCAAGTATCTGAACAGCCAGGGCCCCTACTGCATTGCCAATGAATGAAACAAGATCTAAAGGTAGGTCTAAAGCAAAACAGGGTGCAGCATAAGCAAAGAAGGCATCTCCGGCCCCTGTAATATCTACTACCTTTATAGAAAAAGCAAAGGTTCTATCGACCTTACCATTTCTGTCAATGCCTGTTGAACCATGCTTGCCTTCTGTTATAATAATGTAATCGCTTTTCAGGCTTTTTGAGAGTTTTCTTGCAATATCTTCTATGGGAGAAAATCTATCCTGGGTTGCCAGCCTTGCCTCTGGCAGGTCCAAACAGATAAAGTTTGGGCTTTTATATTTTGTGATAAGGTTATAACCAGCATTAGCACCATTTACTTGTGCATTAACAGCTATTTTTTTTGAAAGCCCTTCTATGGTTTTGATAATTTTATCAGTAATAAAGCCATGACCAAAGTCTGCAACCAATATTAGGTCATATTCAGGTATCTTTCTTTTTAGATAATTAAGAATCTCTTTCTCACATTCATCTTTAATGTACTGGTTATTGATATAATTGACCTCAAATACCTTTTGGTTTTGATATTGATTAATATACCTTCTCTTTACAATTGTAGGCCCGCATTCCCTGTAAAAGAATTTTGTTTCTATATTTGGCTTAAGGTTTTTCAAAACAAAATCCTCTTTTGAGTCTTCTTTTCCCAACAAGGTTGCTAAATGAACAATATTGCATAATCCTGCAAGATGATTGGCAATGGCAAAAGATCCGCCAACAAAAACCTCATGGCTTATATATTTATGGACGATAATTTGTGCCTTTGGGGATTTACCCATAGATTCACAGTAGTGATATTCATCAATAATTCCATCGCCAATCAGCAAAACCTTTAGATCTTTAATGCTTCCTAATCTTTCTTTGATGTATTCAAAGCTATATTTAGAAGAAAAATCCTCTAAAAACCTTCTTGTCTCTTCTGGATATACATCTTGAAAATATTGGTTTAGTAATTTGGTTGAGGAAAAGACAACTTCACTATGTGTATATCGCATTTCTCCTCCAATTTCAACCAAAACCTCTTGTTCTTCCTGTAGCTTTCTATCTCTTTTCCCCTCAAATTCACCCCCTTTGACATAGACATCTGGTCTTAATAATCTTAGTGTTTCACAAGCAGTTGGATATTTGTTTATAGCCACATAATCAACGCATTCTAAAGATGCCATAGCTTCTATCCTTATATTTTGAGCAAATGCAGGTCTACCTTCTCCTTTATCAACATAGATATCAGGCGTAACAGTAACAACAAGGACATCACCCATCTCTTTTGCCTCGTGAAGATGCTTGATATGGCCTGGATGGAGGAGGTCAAAGCATCCATGGCATAAAACAATCTTTTTTTTCTTAGATTTTAATTTTGCGATTATTCTGGATAGCTCTTCAAGCTCAAATATCTTCATTCTTTTTCTTCTAAATTTATAGCCTGCCAAAGTGAGGGGATAGTTTCTGAATGCCTTCCACAGATATAAAAGCTTTCTCTACCAGAAGCCCTTATCAACATTGTCTTTAATGGTCTAAAATAATATGATGGGTCCTCAAGGGATGGTTCTTTCTTAGAATCAGAAATGGGATAGAGGTCGCATACTAGGGTAGAGAAGTTTTCAATATTTTTTTTCTCCTTTAAAGCAACATTTCTTGCCATGCTCAATGCCTTTAAGAAAACTTCTGGTCCCATTACTGCACTTCCAAAGTTCATAACAACCCCTCCTTCAAGATTAGAAACTACAGAAGCAAACCTTAGAAAATCATTATAGGAAAGGGCTCCTGTTGCCTCTCCACTACAATTTGGATGTTCATGAATAATATCATAACCTATACCAATATGGATTGTAACAGGAATTTGTAATCTATATGCAGATGCCAATATACTAATTGATTTATAAGGAAAGGAGGATTCTTCAATATATCTACCAATTGTCTCACCCATTCCAATATTTTTATCTTTTAGATAAGCATCGTTAATAATATCATTTATTTGTGATGTCTCTTTCCATAGCCCAAATTGCCCCTTTTTTATATAGAGGGCTACATCCTCACAAGTAGCACCAATTAAAGCAAGTTCAAAATCATGAATCATAAAGGCACCGTTTGTAGCCATACAAGATATATACCCCTTTTTCATCAAATCAATCAAGTAATTTTGAACGTCTGAGCGAATAACATGTGCTCCAGCCATTAAAATGATTGCAGGGCCTTTTTTCTTTGCTTGAATAATCCTTTTAGCAATTATTCTAACTTCTTTGCTTATCTTTCCAGAAGAAAGATCCATTTGGCTGATGGCTGAAATATTCAACTTATGTATTCTTTCTGCCAAAGGTTTAATATTAAGAAGGTTTCTATCAAATAAGGATAATCTCATAGTATTCTAAATTTTGCCAAATCTTTCACAGAATTTATCAATCATTTTCATCTCTTTATCTCCTTCATTTTACAAAACCTATACTTAAACAAAAAATATATCGCCTTTATTCCATCCATAAAGCCAATTTTTTTCCCCTCGCTTATCCTTCTTGGATGATAAGATATCGGCACTTCATAAATCTTATACCCGAGTCTTAAGGCCTTTGCTGTCAATTCTGGCTCTATCTCAAACCCTATAGACTTAAGCCTCATCTTCTTTATCACATCTAACCTGAAGCATTTGTATGCTGTCTCCATATCCGTAAGATGGCTTCCATAAAGAATGTTTGTAAGGTGTGTCAATAGCTTGTTTGCCAGATAGTTTGTTAAGTTTGTCTCTCTCATTCCTCTTCCACCAAAAAACCTTGAGCCATAGACAACATCAGCCCTACCTTCTATGATTGGTTCTATTATTCGTGGGTATTCAGAGGGATCAAGCTCAAGGTCTGCATCTTGAATAATGATTATATCCCCTTTTACCTGCTCAAATCCTATCCTGATGGCAGCACCCTTGCCTATGTTTATCAAGGAATTATAGACAACCGTCACTTTATCCTTTGTACTTTTAAGGATTTCAGGTGTCCTGTCTGTTGAACCATCGTCAACGACAATCATCTCTTTATCTATTGGCACAGCCAGAACCCTATCTATAATCTCTTTGATAGTTAGCTCCTCGTTATAGACTGGTATGACTACTGAAAGCTTCATTTTTCTTTACAGAAAGGACGAGTCCATCCACCCCAACAACCTCTATCTTCTCTCCATTTTCTATCTCGCCTTCACATCTTGCCTGCCATATCTCGCCATCCAAAAAGACCAGACCCTTATCTTTGATTGATGTCTTGGCAGTGCCTATCTGGCCAATCATCCCTTCTTTTCCTGTCTTCACCTTTCTGAACTGGGAAAATATTCCTAAGCTTATCAGAAGGAAGAATATGCCAACTGTAGTAACGACCATAGAAAGAATAACAGATTTAGAGATAGCCACAGCAGGTGCAGAGGAAGAGTCAATCAACATAAAAGAGCCGAGGGTTAAGGCTACAGCGCCTCCAGTACCAAGAATTCCGTGTGATTGAGCCTTTATTTCAGCAATCAAGAGGATAAAGCCGATGATGATAAGGAATAAACCCGCTAAATTTATAGATAAATTAGAGAGCCCAAAGAACGCCAAAATAAGAAATATGCTTCCAATGACAGCACCTAATCCTATCCCAGGAGAGCTAAACTCATAGATCAAGCCATATATTCCAAGCGTCAGGAAGATATAGGCTATGTTCGGCTCAGCCAAGGCATGGAGAAACGCCTCCCTGAAGCTCATCTTATAGGTGACAACCCCTTTTCCTTTTGTCTTTAGCACAATCTCCTTATCATTCTTCTTAATCTGTCTTCCTTCTAATTTTTCAAGGAGTTCATCAATATCTTGAGCTATTATGTCTGCTATCTTGAGGTTGATTGCCTCTTCTTCGGTGATAGAGACGCTCTCTCTCACAGCCTTCTCAGCCCACTCAACGTTTTTGCCCCTCTCCTTGGCAATCCCTTTTATTTCAGCCACAAGGTCATTGGTTATCTTCTTGGAAATATCCTTGCCTATCTCTTGACCAAGCCCTACAGGATGAGCTGCACCTATATGGGTTGATGAAGCCATAGCTATGACATCTGAGGCAAGACAAATGAAGACCCCAGCAGAGGCTGCCCTTGCACCTTTGGGATAGATATAGGTTACTACTGGAATCTTGCAGTTTAGAAGATTCTTTGTAATCTCATGAGTAGAAGTTACCAGGCCTCCTGGTGTATCTATCTGGATAATAAGAAACTCTGCCTTTTCCTTCTCTGCCCTTGCAATACTATTCTCTATATATCTGGCTATGATTGGATTGATAACCCCAGAAATCTCAGTTACAACAATCTTTCCATCAGAGTAACAAAGAAAGGGTAGAGATAAGATAAATGTAAATAGCTTCAATGCTTTCATCATATGTATATCCAAGTAAATCAGGTTTACAAAGAGAGTGATGTTGTAACTGAACTTTGGCAAATTTGCAAAACTTGAGCAAAATCTGCTGTTTTTCTCGACCAATAGTCTTAAGTTCAAATGTCAAATTCCCAAATGTCAAAGGGTTTTGGTCATTTGAACTTTGGATTTCATTTGACATTTAAGCTTTGGAATTTGGATTTTTGCCAAAGTTGAGTAATTTCCCATTTTCCGCACCCTTTGATAAGGTTTAACAAATTGAAAGGAAAATGGGAAATTAAAGAAAAAATCTTCAAATTCCTATTTTTCGCATAAA
>JAGUXG010000052.1 GCA_020061965.1 bacterium | reverse complement strand
GTTTGCCAAGAGCTTTTATAAAAAATTGTTAAAGGCTGGATTAAAAGGTTTATAAATGAATCTTCTTTTTGTACTTTCACAAAAAGAATTGACAGGAGCTGAAACTTATGCTGCTTCGTTAATAGAAGGGCTTAAGGATAGGGGACACAAAGTAGCTCTTGTCTCTGATACCCTGACCATTCCCATAGAGGCTTCTTACTATCCAGTTGACATAGGGAACAGGAAGTCTATTATTAAGCGTATTAAGCATATTGGGGTCTTATCTAAGATAATCAAGCAGGAGAAGATTGATCTTCTTCATGCTCACTCAAGGGCATCTTCATGGGTGGCTTATTTTGCCAGTCAAATAGCTGATATTCCGTTGATCACCACAGCCCATTGCATCTATCCTGTGCATCTAAGCAGCAGGTTGTTTTCTTGCTTTGGTAAGAAGGTGATTGCTGTTTGTGGTGCGGTGAGGGACCACTTAATCAGAGATTTTGGGGTAAATAGCAAAGAGATCTTTCTGATACCTAATGGAATAGATACAGACCGCTTTAGGAGTCAGGGACAAGGGACAAGGGGTCAGGAGATATTAGTCTCGTGGATTGGTAGATTTAGCGGGCCAAGGGGAAGGTTGATAGAGGTAATGGTTGAGAAGGTAGTAAGCGTTGTCAAAAAGGCTGTTCCTAATCTAATATTTCTTATCGTAGCTGGAGGCAATAGACCACTTTCCTTAGAAAAAAAGGTGTCTGCCATCAATGCAGAGTTTTCTTGCGAGGTGATAAGGTTTGCTGGATTTAGAAGTGATATTCCTAATATCTGTGCCTCTTCCAATCTTGTCATCGGTGCAGGCAGGGTGGCTTTAGAGGCTATGGCTTGTGACAGGCCAGTCATTGCTTTGGGTGAAAATTCCTGCTTAGGCTTGATAATGCCACAAAATCTTGACCTTGGAATATATACTAACTTTGGAGACTGTTCTCCTTTGCAACCCATAGAATGGGATAAATTAGCTTTATCAATTATAGATCTGCTGAAAAATAAGAAAGAGGCTGAAAGATTAGGAATATGGGGCAGGACTGTAGTTCTGGCTCAATTTGAGATAGGGAGAGTGACAAAAGAGGTAGAGGAGGTTTATAAGAGTGCTTTGGTTAAATAGGGTGCCGATTTTACTCTATCATCGAATAGTAAATCTGCCATTGGACGAAAGAGAAGGAATACGGGTTGGGCTTCGCAATTTCAGGAGACAAATGAATCTTTTGGCTTGGCAGGGTTTTAAGGCAGTGCCATTAAATGCCTTATTAGATAAAGACCTGCCCAAAAAGCCTGTTGTCATCACCTTTGATGATGGCTATCAGGATAACTACCTCTATGCCTTTCCTGTCTTGAAAGAATATAAATTCTGTGCCACCATCTTTCTAGTGAGTGGTCATATTGGTGGAACTAATCAATGGGATAGCCAACAGAAAGAGCCTGTAAGACTTTTATCGCAAGATGAGATAAGAGAGATGGCAGATTATGGAATCTCTTTTGGTGCACATACAGTCACTCATCCTCACCTTCCACAACTGACTGACGATAGAGCTTTTTATGAGATAACACAATCCAAGAGGGAGATTGAAGAGGTTGTGGGGAAAGAGGTTGTCTCTTTCTGCTATCCCTATGGAGAAGTTAGCTTAAGAGTGAAGGAGATGGTAGCAGAGGCTGGATTCAGGTGTGCTTGTGCATGTGATACGGAAAGCTGTGATCCTTATAAATTACCCAGAAGACAGATATTTTCTAAGACCAGCCTTTTTGGGTTTTGGAGAAAGATTCAGAGATGGTATCCTGAATATACTCGATTGAGGAAGTTATGGAAGAGATAAAGAAGATTTTGGTGGTGAGAAACGATAGGATAGGCGATCTTATCTTGAGCCTTCCTGCCTTATCTAGTTTAAGAAAAGGGCATCCTGAGGCACACATTGCCATTTTGGTTCAACCTTATAGCCAGGATATTTTGTATAACAACCCAGATTTGGATGAGATAATCCTTGATGAAGGCCAAGGTATTTTACCGTTAGCAAGCAAGATTAAAAAGAAAAGGTTTGATGTAGCTGTAATTTTATATCCAAGTTGGAGGAACGGCTGGGTTTGTGCTTTAAGCGGAATTCCTATTAGGGTTGGAACAGGTTTTAAGCCTGTCGGTCTTTTATTCAATCAGAGGGTTTATATTCATAGGAAGGAATGCCATGAGGTAGATTATTGCTTAAAGTTGGCTGAAAAGGCAGGTGGGACAGGTAAAGAAAAAGAGATACGACTTTGGATAAAGGAAGAAGAGAGGCTATATGCCAAAGAGATGTTGAAAGACTTGGATGAATCACCTATAATTGGGATACATCCAGGGTCTTTAGGTTCTGCCTTGAATTGGCCAGAAAGTCATTTTAGCAGGCTGATTGAGCTACTACGAGGTAAAAATGTTGTTATCACAGGAAGTAAGGATGAGGAGGTTTTGATAAAGAGGATACTTGGGAAACTTGGAGCAAATCCACTCAATCTTTGTGGAAAGACAAGCCTTTCCCAGTTGATTGGCCTGTTTTCTTTCTATGACCTATTTATTGGACCAAGCACAGGGCCTATGCACATAGCCTCTGGACTTGGTAAGCCAGTAATCGCCCTTTTCTCACCAATTCCTTCCCAAAGTCCAGTAAAATGGGGACCCCTGGGAGAAAGGAATGTGGTGCTTATGCCTGAAGTAGAGTGTCATCAGAAGAGGTGTAGCTCTGGGTGTAAACTTTATAACTGCATGGAAAGAATTACGCCTGAAAGGGTATTAGAGGGGGTTTACAGTATCTTGCATAAATGAATAGACTAATTTTATCCTTTCTTATATTATTTTCACTCTCTTCTCCAATCTCAATAAGTGTTTCCCAGGGGGCATTACTTTTTGGTCTTTTTTTCTGGATTGCTAAGATGATAAAGGAGAAAAGGTTCTTATTGGAAGGTAACCCCTTGAACATTCCAATAGCCCTATTTTTATTACTCGCATTTATTGGCCTTTTCTTCTCAAGGGATATC
>JAGUXG010000229.1 GCA_020061965.1 bacterium | reverse complement strand
CTGGATAAACTCCTATCTCAGATTAGAAGGTGGCAGGAGGATTGACAAGAGACATCCTGGAATAGTCCATATCCAGAAGTGGATAGATGAGGAGTACAAGGAAGGCAGGATAACCTCTATCTCTGATGAGGAGATACTGAGAGAGGCAAAGAAACATTTGCCAAACCTCTTTGAATCAGACTTTGACCTCTTAAAGAAAAGGGCCTACTCTGAAGCAAAGGAGTTGATTGAAAGGTTGGCAGAAGAAGAGGAGATTCGTTCTATGGATGTTGAAGCTCAAGAAGAGATGATGAAAAGGTTTATTGAGGAGAATCCATTCATCCAGTTTATCTATATTACGAACCTTCAGGGAATAAAGACGACCAGGAATATCACCCATCCTCATGACATAGCCAAGTATGAAACCTTGAAAGAAGAAGAGAGCTTTGCAAATAGGGACTGGTTTATTCAACCGCTATCTGATGGACAGACCCATTGCTCTGATTTTTATACCTCCAAGTTTACCAAAAGGCTCTGCATCACCGTCTCTACGCCTATCCGTGATACTTCAGAAGAGATTGTCGCTATCCTTGGAGCAGACATAATGTTTGAAGAGTTGGCCAGGTTAGAGGATGATGGGTAGGGAATACCTCCAAAAAATAAGTGTAAAGGTTTAATCTTTACTTGCCAATATATTAATAGGCAGACTTATTAAAGGAGGCATCTTTATGTTACAGCCCGACTTTGGAAAGATCTAAACCTGAATATTCAAATATTGTCTTATTTTCATTCTTTATTCTCGGAAGCATCAATAACCTGCTCTATGATCTCCCAGGTTGCCTTATCATTTGCTCTTAGACACATCTCACCTATGGGAAGTCAAGCAACCTTCAAAGCCTAATCTGCCAGAAGAGCATAAGCTATAAGTATCAACAGAGAGCATAAATCTTCTATAAAGACCTTTTTTTACTCGTTACCAACATCGTAATCACCCTATAGCAAAATTATTCTATCTGGATGATTATAATATGAAAGAGATAGAGAAGATATAAAAAAGGGAGAGTTTTTAAGATGGTAAAGATGGCAGAGAGCCAGGGGATAAGCCAAACAGCAAAGGTATATGAGGCTTGTAGAAATACTGTGAGAAAATGCTCTATCGGTCTAAGTGAGGGTTTAGAAGGCTTAAAAGATAAAAGCAGAGTGCCTCTTTTCATTCCTCATAAGATGTCCTACATGGAATTCTGATGTAGAGATTTTTCATAAGACAATTGAAGATTGTCTCTTTGAATTTGAGATAGAAGAATTTGAAAAAGAAAAAAGAAGAATTTAAAGCCAAAACCTATACTTACCATTTTACTATAACTATAAAAAGAAAAACAGATGGAGAGATAGAATGAGTCCTTATGAATCTTGGTAAGAGCTACCAATAAAATTGACCCTGGTATCCCTAAATCTACCCCCACCTATTTCAGAAGAGTTTTATCATCACCCTGAATACAAGAGGGCTGAACTTACCATGTGGGTAACGCAGTCATGAATTTATTAGCCACTGATTGACTTTGGATTGAACCGAGGATTCTTAAAATATAATTTAATGAAAAGTATCATCATTAGGGGAGCAAGGGAGCATAACCTGAAGAATATTGACCTTGAGATTCCCCACAATAAACTCATCGTCATCACTGGAGTCTCTGGGTCTGGCAAATCCTCTTTAGCCTTTGACACCATTTATGCTGAGGGCCAGAGGCGATATGTTGAATCCCTATCAGCTTATGCCCGGCAGTTCCTCGGTCAGATGGAAAAGCCTGATCTGGACCACATAGAGGGGCTTTCCCCAGCTATATCTATTGAACAAAAGTCTGTCAGTAAGAACCCAAGGTCAACTGTCGGCACAATCACAGAGATATTTGATTACCTAAGGCTTCTCTTTGCCAGAATAGGAGAACAACACTGCTATAGGTGCGGCAAGAAGATAACCAGGCAATCAAGCACAGAGGTGATTAAGCAGCTTATGGAAAGACCTGAAGGCACAAAGCTAATCATCCTCTCTCCATTAGTCTCTGGAAAGAAGGGAGAGCATTCTCAATTGATAGAATTTGCCAAGAAAGAGGGGTTTGTCAGAATAAGAATAGATGGAAAGATATTAGACCTTTCTGAAAAGATAGTCCTTGATAGGAATAAGAAACACTCCATTGAGGTTGTGGTTGATAGATTGGTGATAAAAGATGGGGTCCTACCAAGACTCTCTGACTCTGTTGAGACTGCTATGAAGTTTTCAAAGGGAAGGCTTGTTGCTGTCTGTGATAAAGAAGAGCTTCTCTTCTCTTCTGAATCCTGCTGCCGGAATTGTGGCATCTCTTATGATACGCTTGAACCAAGGGACTTTTCCTTCAACTCGCCTTATGGTGCTTGTAAATCCTGTGATGGCCTGGGCTCAAAACTTGAGCTTGATCCAGATCTTATTGTGCCTAACAAAGAGTTGAGTATCTGGCAGGGTGCTATTAAACCTATTGGTATGCCCTTTGGAAGAAGGGGTCAGGAGCTTGAGGCATTAGCTACTCATTATGGATTTAAGCTATCTACGGAGTTTGCCAAACTGAAACCTGAAATCCAGAGGCTGATCCTATATGGCTCTGAAGAGAAGCTGAGGTTTGACTATAAAGGACATAACTCCCATTACTCCTATTCTGCCTACTACGAGGGTGTGATTCCAAACCTTGAGAGGAGATACAGGCAGACAAAGTCAGCGTATATAAGGGAAGAGGTAGAGAGGTATATGTCAAACATACCATGCTCTACATGCTCTGGAAAGAGGCTGAAGCAGGAGAGCTTGTTTGTACTTATCAATGAAAGTTCAATCGCTGATGTTTGCAGTCTTTCAGTTGACGCTTGCCTTAAATTCTTTGAAAACCTTAAGTTGACGAAGCAAGCGGAGATTATAGCCAGCCAGATTATCAAAGAGATAAAGGCAAGGCTCAAATTTCTCCAGGATGTTGGCATCTCATACCTTACCTTAGACAGAACAGCTGTAACCCTTTCAGGTGGAGAAGGACAGAGGATTCGGCTTGCTACCCAGATAGGCTCTGGATTAGTTGGCGTCCTCTATGTCCTTGATGAGCCATCAATAGGTCTGCATCAAAGGGATAACCATAAGCTGATTGATACCCTGAAAGGGTTGCAGAGATTAGGAAATACAGTCATTGTTGTTGAGCATGATGAACAGATGATGCGATCTGCTGACTGTGTGATAGACCTTGGGCCTGGTGCAGGTAAAGACGGTGGGTATCTTGTGGCAAAGGGAACACCTTTGGATATTGAGAAGAGTGATGCCTCCCTTACAGGCAAGTATCTCTCCAGAAGATTAGAGATTGCTATCCCACAAAATAGAAAATCCTCCAAAAGTTTCTTAAGAATAAGGGGCGCCAGCCATAACAACTTAAAGGATATAGATGTCAAGGTTCCCATCGGCTTATTCACCTGCGTAACAGGTGTCTCAGGTTCTGGAAAGAGCAGTCTAATCTCTGAGACGCTGCACCCAGCTTTAGCAGGAATCCTGCACCATTCCTCTATAAAGCCTGGTCATTACAAAACTATTGAGGGCATTGAATATATAGACAAGGTAATAAACATCACCCAATCTCCTATCGGCAGGACACCAAGGTCTAATCCAGCTACATATACGGGTTTATTCACGCCGATAAGATACCTGTTCTCTGAGCTGCCAGAGTCAAGGGTTCGGGGATATAGACCAGGAAGGTTCAGCTTTAATCTTCGTGGAGGCAGGTGTGAGGAGTGTGAAGGTGATGGAGAGAAGAAGATAGAGATGTTCTTTCTGCCAGATGTTTATATTCCCTGTGAGGCTTGCAAGGGCAAAAGGTATAACTCTGAGACGCTTCAAGTGAAATACAAGGACAAGAATATATCTGATATCCTTGATATGACCGCATCTGAGGCACTTCATTTCTTTGCTCGCTTGCCAGTTATCAAGAATAAGCTCCAGGTTCTCTGTGATGTAGGCCTTGGTTATATCAAGCTTGGACAACCAGCACCAACTTTATCAGGTGGAGAGGCACAGAGAATTAAGCTCTCTGGAGAGCTATCAAAGAGAGCAACAGGTTCTACCCTGTACCTTTTGGATGAACCAACAACAGGCCTACACTTTGCTGATATACAAAAGCTATTGGATGTGCTCTTCAGGCTAAGGGATATGGGCAATACCATTTTAGTCATAGAGCATAACCTTGATGTCATTAAGACAGCAGATTATATCATAGACCTGGGCCCTGAAGGCGGAGATGATGGAGGAGATATAGTAGCAGAAGGAACCCCAGAAGAGCTGGCAAGGATAAGTGGTTCTTATACTGGTGAGTTTTTGAAGGCCGTATTAAATGACAAGAGGCTCTACACCAATGCTTCTGCTTTATGCAATGTCTCATAAATATTTAAGCTCAGGTTCTGAATTTACTACTATGCTCTTACCTGCCTAAATAGGCTATGCTATCCTTTATGATGAATATTCTGATGACGATATTCAAATCCAAGGTGCCGTTAAAACCTATGTAGCTAATGGAGCCTCTGTATGAACCCCTTTTTGTTGGCTCAAGTTCATCTATTATCTCCATTGACATTAAGAGAAAATCTGTGATTATACCCAACTTCAACCTTCTCTCTTCTTAAAATCCGCTATAAATCAAGGTTTTAGTTTTTCATTAGCCTACAATCCTTTTTGCCTCCTTAAAATTGCTAAAGCCCTTCTCATCCATATTGAATATCCTTATCAACTCCCTTTGTTCCTCTGTTAACTGAGTAATAATTTCTACCTTTGCCTTTTCTATCTCAAATATACCAACACTAATCTGATGGAGGATATACAAAAGACAAGAAAGTGATTTCTCCTTATAACACCTATTAACCAAAATCTCAAGTTTTTAAGGTAAGATACAGATATAAGGTAATATAAGAAAGATATTACCTGACACAAGATTATGGAGATGCTAAGCAAGTAGTAAAACTGATTAAGGATGAACATAATGTAAAATTGCCAACCGACTCAATGCT
>JAGUXG010000106.1 GCA_020061965.1 bacterium | reverse complement strand
TATTTTTCGCATAAAAAATGGAGAAAAATTTAAGATGAAAGGTTTAATTTAGAGCAAAAAGATAATCTTGCATCAAGGGTAGAGAAAAATAGGAATTTAAACATAAGCCCTAAAAATTTCTCTAAAGTAAAATAGCCTTATAGCCGATATATATTACCCAAATAGATCAACCTCGGCAAAAATTTAAGCTAAAAGTGTTCAAGGGGTCTAGTTAGCAAGGGAAGGTGAAATTTATTTATCTTACAATCACTTGAATCTTTGAACCATAGAATCCTTGATCCCTTTCTTCTAAAGATTTAGGAGGGATACTATAATTGAGCATAAAACTTGTGTACTAAATTTTTGCACCTATCAATCTTTCTATCAAGGTGAAGCCCTTTTCTATAAAGATGCCCTTTTCTGCCTCCTTCTCACAGAACCTTTCAATTCCATCTGGTTCTATCCCTTTTCCATAAATAACAAAGGGTGTAGGGTCAGAAGAATGCTTTCCAGAAGAGATTGGGGTTGGGTGGTCTGAAAGGACAAGGATTCTGAAATCTCCTGATAATCCATCTAAAATCCTACCGACAACCTTTTCATCAAAGTTTTCAATAGCCAGAATCTTCTCTTTCAAATCCTTATTGTGTCCAGCTTCATCAGGGGATTCTACATGGAGAAATAGAAGATCATAATCTTTCAAATAAGAGAGCCCATACCTTGCCTTTGCCTCATAGTCTGTATCATAATATCCTGTGGCACCCGGAACATCAATGGGTTTTAAGCCAGAAAGTATGCCTAATCCTTTGACTAAGTCTATAGCTGATATGACCACGCCTTGAATCCCAAACCTATTAGTAAGCAGTGGCAGCTCTACAGTCTTTCCTTCTCCCCAGAGCCAGATCATATTGGCATACTCTCTATCTTTCAAGATATTGCAGGATTTATCTATAAGTTCACGCAACAATTCGCAGCCCTTTCCTTCAGGAAGAAACTCTTTATATGAAAGTCCGGTGATGTTATGTGGAGGTGTGCAGGTGAGAGAATATGGAATAGGGAACAAGGAATAGTCAGTAACCATAAGGTGGCGGTAGCTGACGCCTGGGTAGAAGCGTATCTTGTCGCTTCCAAGCTCTCTATCTATCTCTTCAATTATCCATTTTGCTTCTTCTGTCTTGATATGGCCTGCAGCAAAGTCATCCATCAACCCATCCTTTGCAGTAACAAGGTTACATCTGAAACCTATCTCATTCTCCTTTAGCTTTATTCCCATGCTTGCCGCTTCTAAGGGTGCTCTTCCAGTATAATATCTCTTTGAATCATAGCCAAGAATGGATAGAATTGCCACATCAGAGCCAGCAGGAAGCCCATTTGGAATAGTCTTGACTAACCCTCCAAATCCTCCCTTAGCAAGTCTATCCATATTTGGAGTATTTGCTTCTTCAAGGGCTGTCTTTCCGCCCAACTTAAGAATAGGCTCGTCAGCCATCCCATCGCCAACCAAAATAATGTATTTCATCTGTCTTTTAACATAGACCAAACGCATAAGAACTTGCCTTCAGTGTCTTTTCAATATCTTCTTCGCTGTGAGCTGCTGAGAGGAAGAATGTTTCAAACTGAGAGGGTGGAAGATAGATACCCTCTTTAAGCATAGCTCTGAAGAACTTGGCATATCTTGAAGTATCAGATCTCCTGGCCAGTTTATAGTCTGTTACCGGAACATCTGTAAAGAAGATTCCGAGCATAGAGCCTATCTGAGCAAAGAAGGTCACTATGCCATATCTCTGGCTATTGTCTATCAGTCCCTCCTTGAGTATTTTAGCCTTTTCTTCCAGATTCCTATAGATACCTGTATCTTTCGCTAAAACATTTAGGGTGGCAAGACCTGCGGCCATAGCCACTGGATTTCCTGACAGTGTTCCTGCTTGATAGACAGGGCCATCTGGGCTTAACATCTGCATAATCTCATATCTTCCGCCATAGGCTCCAACTGGAAACCCACCGCCGATAATCTTTCCCAAGCAAGTAAGATCAGGCTTTATGGAAAAGAGGTCCTGGGCACCTCCGTATTTCAGCCTGAATCCGGTTATCACCTCATCAAATATAAGAATAATGCCATACCTTGTGCAAATCTTTCGTAAGCCCTCCAAGAAACCTTCTTTTGGCAGGACCAGGCCCATATTTCCGGCTACAGGCTCCACAATGATACAGGCTATTCTTTCTCCATCAGTCTTGACTACTGACTCTACTGCTTCTACATCATTATAAGGGAGAAGAATGGTATTCTTGGCAAAATCCTTTGGAACACCAGCACTATCAGGTACGCCATAAGTTGTCAAGCCTGAACCTGCCTGAACAAGCAAGCCATCTGAATGTCCATGATAGCATCCACTGAACTTGATAATCTTATCTCTATTTGTAAACCCACGGCTAAGCCTGATAGCAGACATTGTTGCCTCTGTCCCTGAGTTTACAAACCTTATCAGTTCTATGGATGGGATTGCGCCGATTATCTCTTTAGCTAATTCTGTTTCAAGTTTTGTTGGAAGACCAAAGGTTATACCCTTTTCTACTACCCTTTTTATCGCAGAGATGATAGTAGTGTGACTATGACCAAGAATGAGCGGCCCCCAGGAGAGGACATAGTCTATATACTCCTTGTTATCTACATCGTAAATCTTGGAGCCGACACCTTTTTCCGCAAATATCGGCACACCTGCCACAGCCTTAAAAGCCCTGACAGGGCTATTTACACCACCAGCAATATACCTCTTTGCCTCAACGAACAACTCTTTTGATGCGATAGTACTCATAAGATTAGGTATCAGGTGTCAGCTTGGATTTTCCATCTCTTACCTGACACCTGAACACTTGCCTGAAAAAGATAGTTACACTTCACGATTAAAATGATCATATCCCTTTGGTTCAACCTTTTCTCCATCCAAAAATATACCTTTGGCCTCAATAACTCTGCCAATTATATGACCTCCAAGTCCTTCTATCTTCTCTCTATGTTCGGAAGGTATGGTGAAAAGGAGTTCATAGTCATCTCCACCAGATAACGCATCCTCTAATGTTGCTCCAGTCTCTATGGGAATCCTCTCTTTTTCAATCTGCATCCCTTTCTTGCTTGCCTCAGAAAGCCGATAAAGGTCTATCAATAAGCCATCTGAGATATCAATCATTGAAGAGACATAAGATGAGAGCCTCTTTCCTTCTTCTATCCGAGGTACTGGAGAGATGTATCTTTTCTTTAGATTCTCATGACCAGCCACATCTTCTTTTAGTAAAATAAGGCCCCTTCTGGCGCCACCAAGACTTCCAGTCACTCCAATAAGCTCGCCTTCCTTTGCACCTGACCTCAGAACAGGTCTTTCTGCCTCTCCAACTATAGTGACACTAATCACCAGCTTCTCTCCATAGATAGTATCTCCACCTACTATCTCAGCAGAAAAATCAGAGGCTGCACCTTCCATTCCAGAATAAAGGGAGTCAATAAATTCTAAATCCGCTGTTTCTCTGATAGAGAGGGCTATTAAAGCATATAAGGGAGAACCGGCCATAGCTGCAATATCTGAGATAGCACAGGCTAAGGATCTATAGCCTATCTCGTGTGGAGAGAGAAAGGATTGGTCAAAATGGATACCCTCAGCTGATGTGTCAACAGTTAAAAGGAGTGTTTTTCCTTGAAAAGGAATATAGGCACAATCATCGCCTATCTTGAGCCTTTTGCTTAAGAAGGCTATTAAACCAAGCTCGCCAGATAAAGAGAGGTTCATAAGAAGATAATGAAAAGTAAACCACAGAGGCACAGAGAATTATACCCAAGTAAATCAGGTTTGCAAAAATTTTGTTCTTAAAAGGGTTCAAGTGGTCGAGGGGTCAAGGATTCAAGTGAAATCAAGGAAATCCATCACT
>JAGUXG010000083.1 GCA_020061965.1 bacterium | reverse complement strand
TATTTTTCGCATAAAAAATGGAGAAAAATTTAAGATGAAAGGTTTAATTTAGAGCAAAAAGATAATCTTGCATCAAGGGTAGAGAAAAATAGGAATTTCTATTCTCTTAATAATCTCAGAGGCCACCTCTTTCGGAGAATCTGCCTCTAAAATTGGTCTTCCTACAACGATATAATCTGCACCATTTGCTATTGCCTGCTCTGGAGTAACAACCCTCTTCTGATCATCACTTGAGCTTTTCATTCTTACTGCTGGAACACAGATCAAGAGACTATTGGAGAAAAGCTCTTTTACCTGTGAAGCCTCTTCTCCAGAACAGACAACACCATTTAACCCACAATCTCTTCCAAGTCTGGCAAGCTCAATTACTGTCTCAGGAAGAGGAAGGTTAATGCCCACCCTTTTTGCCTCTTTTTCATCAAATGAGGTAAGAATAGTCACGCCCAGAAGAATTTTTGGTCTGAGATCGCAATCTACGACAGACCGTAGCATCTTCTCTCCACCTAATATATGGAGAGTAATAATATCAACATTTAGATGGGCGGCTGACTCTAAAGTAGAAAGGACTGTATTTGGAATATCAAAAAGTTTCAGGTCCAAAAAACAGCCTTTCCCTCTTCCCTTGACAAGGCCAACTATATCTTTTCCTTCCTTAATGAAGAGCCCTGGTCCTATCTTAAATGTGTTGCAGAACTCGGATGTCTCATCTAAGATCCTTTCTGCACCTGCTATATCCTTTGTGTCTAAGGCAATGATGAGACGGTCTTCAGGTTTCATATTTGGAGAATATCTCAAGCAAAGATGTGGTGTCTAATATGAAAATTCTTCTCCTTCTTATCTCTATCAAGTTAGCTTTAACAAACTTATTGAGAATAAGTGTTGTCGCCTCTCTGGTGAGACCAACCATTTTAGCTAAATCAACATGGGTTAAACCAAGGTCTATGCTAATCCTGCCGTCATCCTTCTTTCCATGCTCCTTGGCCAGGTCATATAATATTGCGGCTAATCTTTTCTCTCCTGGGAAAAAAGCGAATATTTCACACCTTCTATCAGCCTTTCTGAGTCTTTCGCTTATTGTCTGTAAAAGTTTCACCATACATCCGTAGTCTCCGAGAATATATTGGACAAAATCTATCTTGAGTATTACCAAAATCTCTAAATCAGTGTGGGCAATGACTGTAGCAGACCTCTCCTTTTCATTAAGAAGAGCCATCTCTCCAAAAAACTCCTTTTCTCTCATAATGTTTATAAGTATCTCTTTATCAGAAAGATTTGTAAAGACCTTGGCCAGTCCTTGGCAGATGACAAAGAAACTATCCCCAGGTTCACCTTCTTTCAATATAATCTCGCCTTTCTTATAGGTCTTTTTTTGGACAATCTTTGACAGGCTATCAAGTTCTTCATCGCTGAAAGAAGCAAAGATAGATACATTCCGCAAGAAAGGAATTGTCTCATTCATAACTGGATTATATACTTAGCTCTTTACCAAAATCAAGGTTTTTTGTTTTTCTAAATATAGGACTTATAGGACTTATAGGACTTATAGGACTTATATCCAACAATTTTATCAATGTTCCTTTTTTCCATGTTCTTTTTCACCTTCTTCTGCTGGTGGTTTAATACCAAGTTTTTCCATCCTCTCCCTTACAGATTCAGGTGTTATGGCTAAAGGAGGATTCTCTTCTACCCTGAGCAGTCCAGGAGACCTTCTCCAAACTCTACCCTCTGTTTCTGTAATGTATATTCCGTCCTCTGTTGCTGCATAGATTCTCTTCTCCTCATCCGGGTCAATAAAGAGATGACGGATATTCGTATTGTCAAGACCAGTGTTTATGGGGCCCCAGGACTCTCCGTCGTCCTTACTGACAAAGCATCCTCCTAAGGATGAGCCAACATAGAGTCTATCTTTAGTCATAACTATTGTCTGAAGCTCTTTGGAGAAAAGCCCATAATTCATCTTTCTCCAATCATTGTCCCAATCCTCTGTCATCATAACCCCTTCTTCTCCAACCAGATAAAGCCTGTTTTCCTTAATTATCAAGCCTCTGGCACCCATATCTTTCGGACCAATATTTTCCCAAGTTCCTCCCTTATCATAGCTGACAAATACGCCATCTTCATAGGAGACAGCCAGAATCTGGCAGTCTGTTGCAACAATAGATAGGATTGTGCCTACGCCTTCTTTTGCCAACTCCCAGTTCTTTCCAGAATCCCTGCTTCTCCATATCCTATCTATTGTGCCTGCATAAACGGTTGTGCCAAGGTTAGCCAAAGAATAGATTAGATTGTCTGGAAGGCTTACCTTTTTCCAGAGAGAAGAGGAAATCTTTTTCATAAATACGCCATCATCTGTAGCTGCATATAATCTATCGTTGGTGATAAGAAGAGCGTTTATTATCAGGCTTTCCAACCCATCGTTTTCTGTTTGCCAAAAGAGACCACCCTCACTCTTATACACCCCAAAGTAAGTGGCAACATAGAGACAGGAAGGCGTGCCTTTAGTAACTATAATCTGATTCACCCAATCAACAGGAAGATAATGAGCCTCATATTTTTTTGCTCCCTGCAAAAAAATATCTTGAGATTTGGTATCCTCGGTCTCTGAGCCAAAGATTATAAGAGGAACAAGAAGCAAAAATCTTAACATAGTAAAAATATATCTCCTCTCATCCATATTGTCAAGGTCAGTTTTTCTAAATATAGGCTTTGACAAGGGATGGCTTTTCTGGTAGAATGTGTGGGATGAAGAAAAAGGAATGGTGGACAAAATTGCTGTCAAGTAATGATTTAATAAATCCAGAGCCTTTTGGGAAAGTAGATTATC
>JAGUXG010000117.1 GCA_020061965.1 bacterium | reverse complement strand
TGTTTCTTGAGTATAAGTTGTATGTTATTTGTTCTACTTCTTCAACCTACAACTTACAACCTACAACAAAAATCTTCGCTAGGCCTGTTGCTTTTGGGTATAAACCACAGAGACACAGAGAATAAGTCTTATATGACCTATACTTTGAAGCGGTTAATCTTTACTATCTAAAGCAACTCTAAAGTCTCTATGGTGATTACTTTTATGGAAAATTTTAAGTTAATCAAGCTATTGGGAGAAGGTGGGTTTGGAAAGACATTTTTGGCACGGGTTTTAGATGATAGGCTAAAATCTGAGACAGGGGAGTTTATTGCCTTAAAGATTCCTCTTAATAAAGAGAGAGAGGAGAGCTTGATAAAGGAGCTTGTCACCAATGCCTTATTCAACCTGAAGCTACAAGGGGTGAAGCATCCAAATGTTGTCTCATATCTTGGATTTTCTAAGTATAAGGAGCATTATGGGATGATGATGGAGTATGTAGAGGGAAAGAGCCTGCGTCAGGAACTCTCAGAAAAAAAGATGCTTTCTGTTGACTCTGCCTTGGCCATAGCTGAAGGTATCCTTTCTGGATTAGCCTATGCCCATAAAGCCGGACTCATCCATCGGGATATAAACCCATCAAATATCTTGATAAGAAGTGATGGTGTGGCAAAGCTGACAGACTTTGGAATCTCAAATATCTTAGGCGACACAGGGAGTAGATATGGCCGTATGGGCACAGGCACATTTGCTTATATGCCAAAGGAGTGTGTAAAAAAGGGCTACAAAGAAGGTTTTTATTCAGATACATACTCCTTTGGGGCAACCTTGTATGAAATGGTTACTGGAAAGCTCCCATTTGTCGGAATGAGCGGGATAGAGATAAAGAAGATGATCTTAGACCAGCAACCCGCACCTCCAATATTTCTAAATCCAAAGGTAGGAGAGACCTTGAGTGCCATCATCCTTACATCCCTCAGGAAGGAGCCTATGGAGAGATTTCAGCGGGCAGAAGAGTTTTTAGAGGCAATCAAAGAATATAGAGAAAAGGGACAAAAACAAGATAGATATATAAATAGAATGGAGGAGAAAAAAGAGCCACCAAAGAAGAAGATGTTTGTGCCAACAGGAGGTTGGGGAGAGGAGTAACGCTCCAACCTCTGACGATATTATACCCAAAAGCAACAGGCCTAGCGAAAATTTAAGCTTAAAAGGGTTCAAGTGGTCGAGTGAAAGCGAAACCATTAAATCCTTGAAAGACTGTCCCCCCTTGAATCCTTGACCCCTTTTATCACATATTTTTTCGTAAACCTATGTTCCTTGAGTATACAAACCGAACAATCCTTACAAAAGAGTCTATATTGAGGCTCGCACCACCAACCAAGGTTCCATCTATATCTAATTGTGCCATAAGGCTGTCAATATTATCTGATCTCACGCTTCCACCATATTGTATGCGGACAAATTCTGCCAATTCTTCATTATATATCTTCCCCAAGGTTTCTCTGATAAATAGGTGCATCTCTTCTGCATCTTCTGGAGTGGCTGTTTTTCCTGTGCCTATTGCCCAGACAGGTTCATAGGCTATCACCATATTTTCTAATTCAATGCCAGAAAGCCCTTTTACGAGTTGCTGATAGACAACATCCTTCTTCATTCCCTTCTCTCTTTCTTCCTCTTTTTCTCCAATGCAGAAGATAGGTATAAGCCCAACAGAGATAGCCCTTTTCAGCTTCTTATTTACCATCTCATCATCTTCCTTAAAATATTCCCTTCTCTCAGAATGTCCAATGATGACATACTCTACCCCAATCTCTTTAAGCATATCAGCAGAGACCTCACCTGTGAAAGCACCCTCTTTTTCAAAGTAGATATTCTGGGCACCGACCTTAATATTTGAGCCCCGGCAAGCATTTACTACACAAGGAAGGCTAACATAAGGAGGACAGAGCAGAATATCCCTTTCCTGAATATCGGAGAGGAGTTTTACCATCTCCCGAGCAAACCCTCTTGCCTCAGATGGCAATTTATTCATCTTCCAATTTCCAGCAATAATTGGTCTTCTCATCTTTTTAATATAGCTGTGATTGCCCCTGCTGATGTTGGTGCTTTTATCATCAGAGGAATCTTGCTCTCCTTCTCAAACCATATCTTTATTCCTTCTCTCTTTTCTTTCTCATAGACATCATATCTGCTTTCTTCTCCTACTTCATAAACATCATAATTTTTACCCTTTATGGTCACATTCTTCTCTTCCGCAACGATAAGTATCTCCTTCAACTTTCCTTTTATTATCAAGTGGAATTTTCCTAAGCTACCTGAACAGAGTTGAGTATTCCGCAGGTGATGGATCAAAGAGATAATATCATATATCTTTCCTTCTGGTAGTTCTATCTCCTTCTCCTCTTCATTTGAGGTTATGACAGCTTCCTTCTTTTCCTGGTCAAACTTTACCTCAAATACACCACGATCCTTTCCTTCGTTTATCCTCTGCAGAAGATAAACCGGAAAACAATCAGGAAGAAAGTGCTTCTTATCTAAGAGCACCTCTATATAGTCATCAACCTTATAGAATTTTGAGAAGAACCCGTTTGTCTTTGTGAAAGATTTCAGCCGTATCTTACCATCTCCTTCCTGAACTTGCGATATCTTCTGGGTTCCTGCTTTTATTCCAAGAATTTTTACATCATATAGAAGCTCTTCGGAAAATCCTAAATAAGATATTGCTAAAAGCAAAAAAATCTTCTTCATTCTATCCTCTCTGCTTCATCTATAAGCATAATTGGAATATCGTCCCTTATATGATACTTAAGTTTACAAGCAGAACATAGAAGTTTATCTTCTGTCTTGAGATACTCAATCTCTCCTTTGCACTTTGGACAAGCCAAAATCTCCAAAAGCTCTTTGTCTATCATATCTCACCTCCAAATATAGTGAAAAGTTAAAAATGAAATTTTAGTCTTTAATTTTTCATGTCCCTTTTTATCTCATCTACCACTTCATCAATCACCCAGGAAGGCGTAGATGTTCCGGCTGTGATTCCTATCTCTTCCTTTTGGTGTAGCCACTCAAGCCTCATATCACCCTTTCCCTCAATATGATAGGTATTGGGGTTTATCTCCTTTGCCAATAGAAATAGCCTCTTTGTATTTGCAGAGCTTATTCCTCCGACTACTAAAAGTATATCGACCATTTCCGCTAATTTACAAGAACTTTCTTGCAATCGTAAGACCGCCTTGCAGATAGTATTATAAACCTTAACTTCAGAGGCAGTCTCCATGACCTGGCTGACAACAGCCCTTAGATTAGAGAGTGTCTGTGTGGTCTGGGCAATTATGCCCAGTCTCTTTTTCTTTATTCTTTTTACCTCATTGGGACTGCGAACAACAATAGCATCTCTTGCCCTGCTTACAATCCCTTCTACCTCTGGATGGTTTGGATCGCCCACAATCACTACAGAGTAACCTTCTTCTGTCAGCTTCTCTGCTAACCTTTGAACCCTTGAGACTATTGGACAGGTGCCATCGATTATCTTCAAGTGCTTCTTCTCTGCCTTGATAAAATCCTCTGGTTTCACACCATGCGATCTGAATAAGACAGTGCCTGAGAGAATATTATCAATAGAATCTACTGCTTTTACCCCTTTCTCTTCTAATCTCTGGACAACCTGTAGATTATGGATGAGTGGACCCAGGGTATAAACCTCTTTATCATTCTCTGCACAGTCTTCAGCAAGTTTTATCGCCCTCTTTACCCCTGAGCAAAACCCACAACCTGAGGCTATTGTTATCTTCATAATTTGCCAATCTCTTCCATCACCATCTTGGCTATAGCAAGATCATCCTTGCCGGAAAACCTCTCTGGGGAGATCTCTTTACCTATGATAACTTGTATCTTATGAGGCTTGATAAACCAGCCACCCCTGGGCAAAGCCTTTTCTGACCCCAATATCTTTACTGGAAGGATAGGAACCTGTATCTTTTCATTAGCAAGCCTTGCAATTAAGCCTATTCCTTTCTTTGGCTGCCTCAAAGCATCTCCCCTTGTTCCTTCAGGGAATAGAAGTATCTTTCCTCCATTCTCCAGGACTCTTATACCCCTCTGGATTGCCTTGCGGCAAAACCCATCCCTTTGGACAGGAAATGCATTAAGTTTTTTTATCAGCCATCCAAAGATAGGGACAGAAAAGAGCTCTTCTTTGGCAAAGTAGTAAAGTGGTATCATCACCCCTATTAGAGGCGGGTCCAAAAAACTTGTATGATTTGAGGCAACTATCAGGCTTCCCTGTCTATGAAGATTTTCTAATCCTCTAACAGAGTATCTAAAATATATCTTAAAAAGAGAAAAAAGGATCTTTTGAGCTACAGAATAAAACCTATTTTTTGTCAAAAGAAATTCTATCTTCTCAAAAATCCTGCTTGCCACCTCATCGCTTGAAAGCCTTCCTGTGTCAATCAATAAAGAGTCTGATGGCTTCGTCAAGGGTGCGGTCTTTCTTCTGCTATCAATCTTATCACGCCCTTCTATTGCCTCGCCTCCTCTCCTCTCTCTTCTTATATCAAGAGAGGCATCTAAATAGAATTTGAAAGGAGTCTCTGGAAAGACAACAGAGCCTATATCCCTTCCCTCTATGACCAACCCTCTTCCTCTGCTTTGAGAGACCAAAAGGTTGGTGACATACTCTCTTACCTCAGGGTTTGCAGCAACAGTAGAGACATTAGCAGAGACAGCAGGCTCTCTTAGGTGAGAGGTTAAATCTTGCGAATCTACAAAAACCTTACCAGGGTCTAAAGTTATCTTCTTTTCTTTGAGAAAGGAGAGAAGCTTTGGGTCTTTGGGGTCAATCCCACACTCTAAAGCAAGATAGCATATAGCCCGATAGCAAGAGCCGCTGTCACAGTAAGGCACACATAGTCTCTTGGCTACTATTTGAGCCACAGTTGTCTTTCCTGCACCTGCTGGCCCATCTATCGCTACCACCAAATCTTTCATTTAAGATTGAAATCATAACAGAAATTCCTTTTTTTGTAAAGTAACTTTTTATCCTGTTATACTTAAGAAACACAAGACTTACCGAAAAATTGCTAATTCCCCATTTTCCGCACCCTTTGATAAGGTTTAACAAATTGAAAGGAAAATAGGAATTTATTGACAATGGAACTTTCCGAGCTTATATTATTGGCATGGAAAAAAAGATAAAGAAGAGACTATTGGAGATGGAAGCTACATATAATCAGATAATGGAAAGGTTATCTGACCCAGCTACAGCCTCTGATGCTGCTCTTTGTCAGACTTTAGGAAAGAATTTGAGAACGTTTAAGCCTTATATTGAACCGTTCGACCTTTATAAAAAGTTGGAGGCAGAGATAGCTGAGTGGGATGGGTTGATAAAAGAAGAACCAGAGAATAAGGGTATTTTAGAGGAGCTTTCCGTCCTTTCAAAAAAGAAAGAGGATTTAGAGAACAAGATACAAGGGCTCTTCACAAAAAAAGAAGAGATGGAATCTTTGATTATGGAGATACGGGCAGGAACAGGTGGAGAGGAGTCTGGTTTATTTACGGCTGACCTATACAGGATGTATGCAAAGTACTGTTTAGAGAATGGATTCAAGCAAGAGATAATAAACGCAAACCCCACAGGAATAGGAGGTTTTAAGGAGATAGTCTTCAGCATAAAGGGTATTGGTGCATATCAGAGGCTAAAGTTTGAAATGGGTGTCCATCGTGTCCAGAGGGTGCCAGAAACTGAGGCATCTGGAAGAGTTCATACATCTGCTGTAACTGTAGCTGTCTTATTTGAACCAACTCAAGTGGAGGAGATAGAGATACGACAGGAGGATATCAGAGTTGACACCTTCCGTTCTTCGAGTGCTGGTGGACAGCATGTGAACAAGACAGAATCTGCTATCAGAATCACCCATATTCCCACAGGGCTTGTCGTCTCTTGCCAGAATGAGAGGTCACAATGGCAGAATAAAGAACAAGCTTTAAGGGTGCTGAAGGCAAGGTTGTATGAGAAAAAAAGGGCAGAAGAGGAAGAAAAGAGGGCTGCAGAGAGAAAAGAACAGATAAAAACAGGGGATAGGTCCGAGAAGATACGAACATACAACTTTAAGGAGAACAGGGTTACAGACCACAGGATAGGACTCACCCTCTATAAATTAGATGCTATTATGGATGGAGACCTCAATCTTCTGATTGATAAACTAAAAGAAGAACTTTCTTAAAATTCCTATTTTTCTCTACCCTTGATGCAAGATTATCTTTTTGCTCTAAATTAAACCTTTCATCTTAAATTTTTCTCCATTTTTTATGCGAAAAATA
>JAGUXG010000102.1 GCA_020061965.1 bacterium | reverse complement strand
CCCCCCCTTGACCCCTTTTTTACAATGGATTCCTTCACTTGGGTAAATAGTTACGAAATTCACACCCTTCAACCCTATTGCCCTCTTTGCCTCCTCTTTGTCGCTGAACTCTATCTTCTTATCCCCAATTACCTGATACCTTTCATGGCCTTTTCCAGCAATAAGGACAAGGTCATCTGGTCCTGCCAAGGATATAGCCTTTTCTATTGCCTCTCTTCTATCAGGTATCTTCAAATGCTCCTTCTTCATCCCCTTTTCTATCTCACAAAGGATCTGCTCTGGGTCTTCATTCCTTGGATTATCAGATGTCAAAATGATCAGACTTGCTAATCTTTCCGCTATCCTTCCCATCTGTGGTCTCTTCTCCCTATCCCTGTCTCCACCACAGCCAAATAAGAGGATCGCCCTCTTTGGTTTAATCTGCCAGCAAGCCTCAAGGACTTTAGATAGGGCATTGGCTGTATGAGCATAGTCTATAATAACCTTTGGCGAAAGTGATACTATCTCAAACCTTCCATCTGGAGGAGAAAAGTCCTCTATTGCCTCTTTAATCACCTTGATAGGTATTTCATAATAATGGCTTGCAGCTATAGCCCCTAACATATTGGAGAGGTTATATCTTCCAAAGAGCCTGCTCTTTATCCTCTCTCCATAAATTAAGAAGGCTATTCCAGTCTCTGTCTCTTCTACTGCCTCTGGCTTTAATTCTCCTGCCTCTATTCCAAACCTGACTACCTTGGCTCTTGTTCCTTCTATTATTCTATCAGAAGCCGGGTCATCTGCATTAACAAAGGCATAAGATACAGAATCTAATGATAAAAATAGCTTTCTCTTTGCCTCAAGGTAGGCCTCCTTTGTCTTATGGTAATCCAAATGATCAGAGGAGAGGTTCGTAAATATACCTCCCCAGAATTTCATCCCATAAACCCTATCCTGATCAAGGCTATGAGAAGATACCTCCATTACGCAAGCCTTGCAGCCTTCATCACTGGAGGCTTTCAAAAGGGATTGAAGCTCTATGGAAGAGGGTGTTGTGTGAGTTGCTGGAATCTCGTCTTTTCCAATTTTATGTCCTATGGTAGAAAGCCTTGCTATTGGAACCCCTGCCCTTTCAAAGATATTCTCTATCAAAAAGGCTGTTGTTGTCTTTCCGTCTGTTCCAGTTATACCGATAATCTTCATGCCTGCTTGTGGCTCACCAAAGAACCTTTGAGCCACCAAAGAAAGAGCCTTTCTTCCATCTTCTACCCTGATAGCACCCTCATAACCTTCTTCCTCTACTATAAACGCTACTGCACCCTTATCTTTTGCATCTTTAATAAATCTATGACCATTTACCGAAACCCCATTTATAGCAAAAAATAGGGTATTGGGCTTTACCTTTCTTGAGTCATCGGTAATATACTCTATCTCTTTATCTTCGGAAACCTTAATACCAAGAGGCGCAACGAGAAAAGATAGTTTCATAAATAGAAATATAAATCCTCAGCCACATTTTGTCCAGAATCATTTTGGTTGCTCTAATCGGAAATTTTGTCAATTTTTTACTTATCTTCCACCATATATCTTCTTCCTTTTAATTCTGGAGGAAGATATTCCTGTTTCTCCTTGTAGTCAAAATCTGGACTGTATTGATAACCCTTAGAATATCCTATATCCTTCAAAAATTTCGTAGGTGCGTTGCGTAAATGCAAAGGAACAGGCAAATTCCCATATTCTTTAACATCTTCCACTGCTTTTTGATAAGCCACATAAAGCTCATTTGATTTTTTGCACTTTGCCATATAAACTACTGCTTGAGCCAATATTACATTACATTCTGGCACCCCAATGAAATGGCACGCCTGATAAGCGGCTGTTGCCTGTTCCAAAGCGCGTGAATTGGCCAAACCGATATCCTCTGAAGCAAAACGAGTGATTCTTCTGGCAATGTATAAAGGATCTTCGCCAGCCTCAATCATTCTGGCCAGCCAATAAAGAGCAGCATCAGCATCTGACCCTCTCATTGATTTATGAAGAGCAGAGATGATGTTATAGTGTTCCTCCCCATCCTTATCATAAATCAAATAAGATTTTTGAAAAGCCTCTTTAATAATATCATCTGTTATTTTTATCTCATCACTACGCGAGGTTAAAACAGCGTATTCCAGAACATTAAGGGCTTTTCTGGCATCTCCATTACTCATTTGAGCTATAAGATTGATGATCTCTTTTTCAATCTTGATGTTTAGACCGCCAAATCCCTTCTCTTTGTCTTCCAAAGCTCCATTGATTATTTTTGCAATACATTCTGTATCAAGCTGTTTGAAAACAAAGACCTGACACCTTGAAAGCAAGGCACCAATCACTTCAAAACTTGGGTTTTCAGTAGTTGCACCGATAAGAACAACCAAGCCCTTTTCCACATGTGGCAAAAGCGCATCTTGTTGAGCCTTATTCCAACGATGGATTTCATCTATAAAAAGAATTGTTTTTCTTCCTAATTTTTTGTTCTCTCTGGCTTCGTCTAAAATTTGAATCAAATCCTTTTTACCGCTGGTGACTGCACTGATCTGCCTAAATTGCGAATCACTTTGCTTCGCAATGATAAAAGCGAGGGTAGTCTTTCCACTACCAGGTGGCCCCCAAAAGATCATTGATGGCAATCTATCAGATTTTATTGCTTCCCTTAACAATCTTCTTTCTCCTACTATCTCCTCCTGGCCAAAAAAATCATCAAGGCATAAAGGTCTTATTCGATCTGCTAAAGGTTGGTCATTGTTTTGATTTTTCATAGTCTTAATTTATCTTAAAGGTAGTCAAAATAGCAAGGATTTTTTGTAGCCAATATTGACAAGAGGAGGTTTATTGAAGTAAAATAAGGGTATGGATTTATGTGCCATAGCCAAAGATGTTTTGGAGATTGAGGCAAGGGCTATCTCTCGGCTTATAGAGAGGATAGACTCTTCCTTTGAGTCTGCTGTCCAATGTATACTTTCTGGAAAGGGTCGGGTTGTGGTTACTGGCATAGGTAAGTCAGGAGTTATTGGCGAAAAGATCTCCTCAACCCTATCCTCTCTGGGAACACCATCATTCTTCCTCCACCCTGTAGAGGCAGTTCATGGGGACCTTGGAATGGTCACCAAAGATGATGTTGTCATTGCCATTTCAAACTCAGGTAAGACTGAAGAGATAAACCAGATTATCCCATCCCTAAAGAGGATTGGGGTCAAGATTATCGCTATCTGCGGAAACCCAGGCTCTCCACTCTCAAAGAATGTAGATATTATCTTGGATGTCTCTTGCGAAAAGGAGGCCTGTCCTTTAGGTCTTGCTCCAACTGCCTCTACTACTGCAGCATTAGCTATGGGAGATGCTATAGCTGTAGCTTTGTTCAAAGAGAAAGGGTTGCGGGAAGAGGACTTTGCCCTTTTGCATCCAGGGGGTTTATTAGGTAAACAACTTCTGCTTAAAGTCTCTGATCTGATGCACACAGGTGATAGCATACCAAAAGTTTCAGTATCTACGCCAATGAAGTCTGCCATTTTAGAGATGAGCAGAAAGAGATTGGGTATGACCGCAGTTACTGATCTTGAAGGAAGGTTTGTTGGTATAATTACTGATGGGGATCTGAGAAGGCTTATTGAGAAGTGTGAAGAAAAGATACTTGATATTCCAGCAGAAGAGGCTATGACCAAAAATCCGAAGGTGATAGAGAAGGATCTTCTGGCTGTTGTTGCCCTGCGAATTATGGAGGATTTTTCCATAACATCCCTTGTTATCATTGACAACAATCAAAGATTAGAAGGCATCATCCATATCCACGATGTCCTGAAGGCAGGACTAAAATAGGGAAAAGTGATCAGTTTTTAGTTTTTTTGAGGTGGCTATGTTAAACTTAAAGAATAAAAAGGTTACTGTTCTTGGGCTTGGAGTTTCAGGGCTTGCGTCTGCAAAGCTTCTTTATGCAGCCGGGGCTAATGTCACTGTTTGGGATGAGTTAGAAAAAGAGAGGCTTTTTTCAAAGATATCTCAGCTTCCAGATAAAGTAAAAGTAAGATGCGGTCAACCCATTGATATATCTGACGCTGACCTTCTTGTTGTAAGCCCTGGGATTCCTCCTGATCTACAGCCTATACTTCTGGCAGAAGAGAAGGAGATTCCTGTCATTTCAGAGCTTGAGCTTGGCTATCAATATCTTTCTGGACAGAGACTTATTGCCCTGACAGGAACAAATGGAAAGACAACCACAGTAAGTTTGATAGGAAAGATTCTTTCTTCTCGGGGAGTAAAGCTTTGTGGAAATATTGGTTCCCCTTTATGTGAGGTCATCCATGATATCTCTGATAATGACATTGTCTGCTTGGAAGTGAGTAGTTTTCAGTTAGAAAAGATTATAGAGTTTAGACCAGATATAGCTGTATTTTTGAACTTTGCACCAGATCACTTAGACAGATATTCAAAGATAGAGGATTACATAAAGGCAAAACAAAGGATATTTGAGAACCAAAAGAAAGAGGATGTTATGATTCTAAATGCAGATGACTATGTGGTGGTAAACTTAGGAAGAAAAGGGAAGGCTAAGCCTTACTTCTTCTCCAAAAAGCAGGTTTTGCAGGAAGGGATTTTTGTCAGGGGTGAGTATATCGTGGCCAGATTCAGAGGCAAAGAAGAGAGGTTGATAAAGACAGATGATTTCCAGCTCAAGGGTCAGCATAACCTTGAAAATGTCCTTTGTGCTATTCTTTGCGGAATTGTTTCTGGGATAGATATTAATATTATTGTGGAGGAGGTGAGAAACTTCAAGCCACTTCCTCATAGGATAGAGGAGATTGCCGTAATATCAGGAGTAAGATTTATAAATGACTCAAAGGCAACCAATGTCGCCTCAGTCATAGCCGCTATCTTATCCTTTGATGAGCCTATAATCCTTATTGCTGGTGGCAAGGATAAGGGTGAAGACTATTCAGGGCTTATTCCGTATTTGAAGGAGAAATGTAAGGCTCTGATTCTCTTTGGGGAGGCGGCTGATATTATTGGTTCTATGACAAAGGATGCAGTTCCAACGAGTAAGGTCGGAGATTTGGCTCAGGCCATAAACCTTGCCTATGCTTTGGCTGAGAAGGATAATATCGTCCTGTTATCCCCTGCTTGCTCAAGCTTCGATCAGTTTACAAGCTATAAAGAAAGGGGCGAGGTGTTCAAAAAAGAGGCAATAAAGATGAAGGAGAGATTGCATGGAAAAGAATTCAACCATATCCACAGTGACTGATATCTTATGGATTCCAATGTGTGTCCTTATAGGGTATGGGCTTCTTATGGTCTTTTCTGCAGATTATATCAGGTCTGGAGATATATTTGATTATTTTTGGAAACAAACCAAGTGGATAATTATAGGTAGCGGCGTATTTTTTGCCATACTTAAGATGAACTATAGGGTTCTTCAAAAATACTCACCCTACATTCTTATAGTAGGCATCATTGCCCTCTCTCTTACTCTCCTTTGCCCTGCAAAGAATGAGGCCAGAAGATGGCTTCTGATTGGTCAGCCAAGTGAGTTTGTCCAAGTCTTTTTTCTCCTTTACCTCTCTTCTTTTCTCTCAAAGAAAGGTGGTACTGATAGCTTGAAAAAATTTGCCTTCCCAGTCATTTCCCTCAGTGTAATTATTGGCATTCTTTCCTTGCAGCCACATATTGGAATGGCAATCTTTATGTTTTTTATAACTTTTGGACTTCTCTTTGTCTCAGGGATAAAAAAACGATGGCTTTTGCCCATAGCTGCTATAATGATTATGGTAGGCTCTGTGTTGATTATAAGTCATTCTCACTCTTTTGGAAGGATAAAAAACTTCTTTGAAAAAAGGGGGTGGCAGGTTGAGCAATCTACTATTGCTTTAGGGTCTGGAGGGTTATTTGGCGTAGGCATTGGAGAGAGCCGTCAGAAACTGAAAGGTTTTCTTCCGATGCCCCAGACAGACTTTATCTTCTCTATACTTGGGGAAGAGATGGGCTTTTTGGGCGTACTTTTTATTATTCTTTGCCTGATTATCTTTTTTACCTGTGGACTCTTGATAGCCTTTCTCAGCCAATCTCTTGCAGGCAGTCTTCTGGCATTCAGTCTTACCTTCAGTATCACTTTGGGAGCATTCATCAACATAGCTGTAATTTCGGGAGCTATTCCAACAACTGGTCTTCCTTTTCCATTTATAAGCTATGGAGGTTCTGCTCTTGTCTCTAATCTTATATCCTGCGGGCTTATTATGAAAGTGGGATATAGTGAGGAGTAAAAAGCCGTCTAATGATCTCAAATGGCATCTTTTTGCCTTGGCAATATCAACGCCTCTTTGAATATGTGACCTTAAGACTGTGGCAGAAAGGGTTGGTTTTATCTCAGAAGAAAGTAGTTTTCAAACAAGGGGAGTGCTACATAGACCACCCAATAGACAATGATGCCATTAAGAATCCCTAAAAGTGTTTTTGATTTCAAGGTTAAGACTATTGGTTCTTGATAGATATACCCAAAGAAATCAAGTCTAGCGAAAATTTAA
This sequence comes from bacterium, assembly GCA_020061965.1. Taxonomy (GTDB): domain Bacteria; phylum UBA9089; class UBA9088; order UBA9088; family JAGUXG01; genus JAGUXG01. Next base: position 150 of record JAGUXG010000102.1, on the reverse strand, counting down.
TTGTATAGGAATTTGCTCTGCAAGTCTTGTAATGGCAGGGGTTATTTAGTCTAAAAACTTAGGTTCAACAGCAAAATTCATAACACATTGATATTGCTACAGTTAATTTTTGAATTTGTCACCACATGTTAATTTCTTCCTATTTTGCCT
>JAGUXG010000058.1 GCA_020061965.1 bacterium | reverse complement strand
AATACATTCATCTCTGATATCCATACAAACCTTGGCATCGTCTATCTCTCCCAGGGAAAGCAGGATTTAGCTGCCAAAGAGTTTGAACAAGCAGTAGAAATAACGACTACATACTCAATGGCTTCAGATAGGCTCATTAGCATCTGGATTGCTCAAAATGAGATGGACAAAGCCATAGAATTTCTGACCCGTCTGGCAACATTTGCTTATGAAGATGAGTCAAAGATAAAGGCTTACAACTTATTAGCTTGGATATACTATCACAAAAAGAATGATTATGTATCAGGCATAAAGGCAAGCGAGGAGGTATTAAAACTTAACCAAAGAGAGGTAAATGCTCATAAAAATCTTGCCCTTTGTTATTATAGGATAGGCTCGTTTTCGCAGTCGCGGAATAGATTTCAGCATGTTTTAGAGCTTGACCCAACAGACGCCCAGGCACAACAGATGTTTTCTGCCCTTTCTAGATTTTGAGAATTAAATGAAATATGGCCTAGCTGAAATCATTCTATCTGCTCTTCTCTTAGTCTTACCTTTCTGGTATGACCTTGGCATCGCCAGTAAGACCGACCTATCAAAACTCCTTTTTATGAACCTTTTGGTCTTTGCCATTCTCGCTACATGGACAAAAAAGGTGCTCTCCTTTAACAAAACAAGCCTTTCTATAGGAAAGATTGGGATTGTCCTTCTTTTCTTCTTTATCTCAACAGTCTTTTCCACACTTCTTTCTATACATCGACCCATAAGCCTTTATGGAGCATATATGAGATACCAGGGGCTTATTACCAACATCACCTATCTTATCCTCTATCTTTCTATCATCAATCTTGTCACCAACACATCTTTGATAATAAATTCAGGTATCCTTGGAGGTTGTGGCTCAAGTATCTATGGAATCTGCCAGGCTTTCGGAAAGGACCCTATAGGCTGGTTTGATTTTGGAAATAGGGTCTCTGCTGTCTTTGGAAACCCGGTATTTTTGGCCGCATATCTGGCTATGACCTCTCCGCTTGCTTTCTCTATGGCCATAAAAGAGAATAGCAAGACAAAAAGATGGCTTTATATCTTGGCCTCCATCCTCATATTTTGTGGACTTCTTTTTACCAGGACAAGGGCTGGAATTATAGCCTTCTTTTTTGCTATGGGTCTTATCTTGTTCTTTTCTAAAAAGAAAATAAAAAGCATAACCCCGATTCTTTGCGCCTTTCTTCTCATATTTATTGCCTCTAATTTTTCTCAAAAGACCAATATTATGGGTAGGTTTATCAGCGAGTTTTTTGTTAAAGAAAAGAGAGAGGCAAGATTAGAAGAGACCTATGCTTCCCAATCTATAGGAGGATCAGCTGGGCTGCGGGTTCTGATGTGGAAAGGAGCAATAAACATGGTCAGGGATTATCCACTATTTGGAATAGGCCCAGAGACACTTCAGTTCATCTGGCCAAGGTATGCTCCGTTTGAATATATGGTGAGACAGCAGGCAACAGGTGTTGATCGGGTGCATAATGAGATTCTTGATGTGGTCATAACAAGGGGATTGGTTGGACTGGTAATTTATATTAGTCTGATTTTCTACCTATTCTTTATCATTTTTAAGGCAAAGGAGAAGGAGAGACTTCTCCTTCTTGGTCCATTTACTGGGGCTATTGCCTATCTTGTCCAGAATCAATTCAGCTTTGCAGAGATTGTGATCACCTCATTGTTTTTTTCATATATAGGTATAATGGACCTGTTCTCTACCAAGAAACCCTTTTCCATTCCACTTGATAAGCCTTATAAAAAACTTATATTTACCAGTAGCACTATCTTCTTTGGGATTCTCCTTCTAATTCAAGCTATTCCTCTGTATCTTGCTGATAAAGCATATTATCAAGCTGAAGGGAAAAAAGATGATGCCGCAATAACTTCCTATAAAAAGGCATTAGACCTTAACCCCTATGAGAGGACATACTACGGAGGCTTGGCTGGCTTATATATTGACCTGGCAGCCTCTAATCCTGCTTACTATAAAGATGCAATTGAGGTTTTGAAGAAGGCAAACAAGAATATTCCTGATGAATCTAATTTCTACAACATTATTGGTGTTGCTTATCAGAGAGAGGAGGTAGCATTTGGAATAGACAGAAAGAAAGAGGTTGTCTCTGCATATAAAGATGCAATCAGGCTCAGCCCATATTTTATTGATACGTGGATAAACCTTGGCAATTATGCTCTCGGAAAAGGGTTATATGATGAGGCAGTAGATGCATTTAAGAAGGCTTTGGAGATTCAGCCTTGGAGAGAGGATTGTATTGAAAACCTAAAGAGGCTCTTTCTATCTTTGCAAGATAGAGATAAAGGTATCTCGTGCTTTTCAGATCTGGCTAAGATAAACCCTGAGTCTCCTCAAATCCATAGAACTCTGGCCCAGCTCTATTATGAAAAGACTGATATAGAAAATTTTATTAAGGAGTGCAAAAAGACGATTGAATTAGATCCAAAAGATACTCTGATTAGAAAAAACTTAGCTATGGTCTATTATCAAAGGAAAGAGTATGAGAAGGCTATTTCCGAGATAGATTCACTGCTTAAGATTTCTCCAGAAAACCAGGAGGCCAAATATCTGTTGTCTCTTATCAACAAGAGATAAATGGGCCGTATAGGAATCGAACCTATAGCCTTGGGATTAAGAGTCCCCTGCTCTGCCGATTGAGCCAACGGCCCAAATAACAAATAAAGCTAATTTATATCATAAAGAGGATAGGTTTGTCAAATTAAAGTTGACGCTACATCTTTTTTAGCCGTATATTTACTCTATGTTAAAATTGGAGGATGTCCAAAAGGTCGGAAAGTTAGCCAATCTATATCTATCAGAAAAAGAAGAGGCAAGATTCAGTGATCAGCTTGGAGCTTTGCTGGACTATGTTTCAAAGCTCTCTGAACTTTCAACAGATGGGGTAGAGCCGCTACTGGCTATTGAAAAAGAGAGAATGGGGATGAGGGAAGACAAAGCAGAAAAGGGACTTGATATAGCTGATGTTGAAAGCCTTTCGGAGAATATAAGGGATGGTCTCTTTGTTGTGCCAAAGATAATAGAATGACTATATTGCGGACAGGCAGTGGTTCTTTGGCATCAGCACCTGTGCTTACCGGATTAAAGAGCTTGGGAGTAAGGGTGATAGCCGTAGATTCTTCTCCCCTATCATTTGGATTATTTGTAGCAGATAAAGGCTATGTGATACCAAAAGCTGAAAAGAGTGATTTTATTGACTCCATAAAGAAGATTTGTAAAAAGGAGAATGTAGATGCTATCTTGCCTGCTGTAGATGAAGAGATACGGGTTTTAGCAAAGAATAGAAGCAGTTTTGAAAAAGAGGGAATAAGGCTGATAATTCCAGAAGAGAATGTAGTTGAGACCTGCTCAGATAAGTGGCTTACTTATAAATTTTTCAAAGAGAATTCCATTCCTACTCCTATTACAGGGATAGATGGGATTCCACAAAGCTATCCAGTGGTCATAAAACCAAGGTTTGGAAGAGGCAGTCAGGGTCTCCAGAAGATAGAAGATACAGAGGCATTTCTCTTCTTTTCAAAGAGAAGAAAGGATTATATCTGGCAGGAATATGTTGAAGGAGAGGAGTTTACCATAGATATTTTATCTGACTTTTCCGCAAAGGTGATAAGTCTTTCTCCAAGAAAGAGATTGGCTACAGAATCTGGGGTTTCAGTAAAAGGAATAGTAGAAGGAAATAAGAAGATTGAAGGGTTGGCAAAAAAGATAGCCAGAACTTTAAAGATTACAGGGCCATCTAACATTCAGTGTTTTTCTAAGGGAGATGCCCTATATTTTACAGAGATAAACCCAAGATTAGCAGGGGGTTTTGCTCTATCTGAAAGAGCAGGAGCAAGGATATTAGAAAATTTAGTGGCACTTTTATCAGGGGTGCCTCCAAAGAGATCAAAGATTAAAAAGGGGGTGATAATGCTCAGATATTATGAGCAAATTTTTTGTTAAGAGAGCAAAAATATTATGAATAAATTATCAGCAAAGAAGATATTGATTATTGAGGATGACAAGGATTTTGTCCGAACCTTCACAGCAATAATGGAAAACTTCGGGTTTTCTGTAAGTATTTGTTTCTCTGGAAAAGAGGCAAGAAATTTTATTAAGAGAAGTCCTCCTGACCTCATCCTTCTTGATATAAAACTGCCTGATGTAGATGGACTCAATCTGATAGAGGAGATAAGGGAAGGGCTTGCCGAGACAAGAATTATTGTCATTACTGGACATGCTTTTCTGGAGAATGCCATAAAAGCCTTACGCTTGGGTGCCTCAGACTTCTTTGTCAAACCAGTAGATCTAAAGGCTCTCAAAAAGGCTATAGATAGGTGTCTGGATGATCAGGAGAAATCCTTACAAAACAAGAAGCTGACTCAGGAAGTAATAAAGCAGAACATAGAACTTGAGAAGATGATGAAGAAGATTAAGGGTTTGAACGAAGAGCTGAGTGATGCCTACATAGAGACGATGAAGAGCTTAGCAGAAGCATTAGAGGCAAAGGATTCTTACACCAAGAGCCATTCAGATATGGTGGCAGATTACGCCAAGAAGATAGCAGAGAGGATGGAGCTACCCTTCTATGAGATAAAGAAGATATTTCACTCAGCACTTCTCCATGACCTTGGAAAGATGTCTATACCTGACAGCATTCTTAATAAACCAGGGTCACTTGATGAGAAGGAATGGGAAGAGATAAGAAAGCACCCAGGTAAGAGTGAGGATATACTCAAGCCTTTGACCTTCATCACCTTCCTGCCTATAATCAGACACCACCACGAAAGGTTTGATGGCACAGGATACCCGGATAAGCTATCAGGAGAGAAGATTCCCTTAGGTGCAAGAATCTTAGCTGTGGCAGATAGCTTTGAGGCCATGACTCGTGACAGGTCATACAGAAAGGCTTTGTCAAAGGAAAGAGCCATAGAAGAGATCAAAAGATGTTCTGGAAGCCAGTTTGACCCAAAGGTGGTCATAGCATTTCTGGAGGTGCTAAAGGGGTGAAATGGAAGAAGGAGTGGGATAGGTTTTATAAGGAGAGAAGGTATGTTATGTGGTGGCCATCTGAAGCTGTGATACGATGGACAAAAAGATTTTTTTCTGAAAAACAAGTCAAGATATTAGACTCTGGCTGTGGAAATGGAAGGCATCTCATCTTCTTTGCCAAAAATGGATTTACCACCTACGGCATAGACATATCGAACAAATCTTTAGGCTTGGCAAGAGAATTCCTTAAAAAAGAGGGATTAGATGCTTACTTACAACAGGCATCCTGCACCAATCTTCCGTATAAAGATGAGGAATTTGATGGTGTTGCTCTCTTTGGTGTTCTTGACCATTTATTAGCAAATGATATAAAAAAGGCAGAGATAGAGACAGGGAGAGTGCTTAAAAATGGAGGCAAGGTCTTCTTTTCTCTAAGGTCAACAAGGGACTGCGACTATGGAAAGGGAAAGGAGATTGAGGAGAACACCTTTCTTATTCCTGGAGATGTGGAAAAAAACCTTCCCCAGCATTTCTTTTCTTATGATGAGATAAAAGAACTGTTTTCAGGCTTTACTTTAGACCATATAGAAGCAGAGGAAAGGTTGTATCCAGAAGGATTTTCTTATATCTACTCAAGATGGATGATTGAAGCAACTAAAGTTTGATTTTATGGGTAATATAGGACATATAGGACTTATAGGACATATACTTACCTGAATATATCCAGCATTGAATAGAGACCTGGGTCTTTGCCGACAAGGAATTTAGCAGCTTTCAGGGCGCCTTGAGCAAAGGCTTTTCGTCCGTGAACCCTGTGGATGAGTTCTATCCTCTCTGAGCCTGCCGCAAAGATTATGGTATGGTCGCCAACAATATCCCCAGCCCTAACAGACATTATCCCTATCTCTTCTTTTTTTCTCGCACCCAGGTTCCCCTTTCTTCCATAAACAGCTACATCTTCTAAATCAGCAGCCCTTGCCTTAGCTATTATTTCCGCTAATCTCTTGGCTGTGCCTGATGGAGCATCTCTCTTTTGGCAGTGGTGTGCTTCAATTATCTCGACATCATACTCTGAAAGATCTTTGGCTATCTCACCTATCACCTTAAAGAGAAGGTTCATCCCATAGCTCATATTTGAAGAATAGAGGATGGGTATAAACTTGGCAGATTCTTTCAGGTGAGCCATCTGATCGCCAGATAGCCCTGTTGTTCCAATGACCATAGGCTTCTTTTCTTTTTGGCATACATTCAGATATTCCATCGTCGCTTCTGGTAGAGTAAAGTCTATGACTACATCGGCCTTATCAAGCACAAGCGAGAGGTCATCTACTATCTTTATCCCATGCTCAAAGAATGTAGTGCCTACAGCCGGATGACCCTTTCTCTCAACAGCTCCTACAATCTGGACGTTCTTATCCTCTTCTGCTGCTCCAGAGAGAGCAAGCCCCATTCTTCCAGTTGCACCGGTGATGATCACCTTTATCATTTGAGTAGATTATATGTAGCCAGAATAGCCCTTATCTTCTCTCTGGTCTCTTCTCTCAGTCCAACAAGGGGAAGCCTTGTCTTTGCAGTTGGTATAAGCCCCATCATCTTCAAGCTCTCCTTTACTGGAACTGGGTTTGTCTCCCAGAACATTGCGGAAGTTAATGGAAGTAGCTTGTAATAAAGGCTCCTGGCTCTGTCAAAATTTCTGTTGTTTGCCTCTTCTACCATTGAGGCAAAATCCTCTGGTGCTACATTGGCACTGGCAGAGATACATCCCCTGCCACCTATGGCCATCATAGGAAAGATAAGCGAATCTTCTCCGCAAAATAGGGCTATCTTTCCATCACAAAGCCTCTTTATCTCAGCTGATTGAACAAGGTTTCCTGAAGCCTCTTTAACGGCGATGATATTTTCAATAGTAGATAGCTTCTTTACAGTTTCAGGAAGCATATTTACGCCTGTCCTGCCTGGAACATTGTAAAGGATTATAGGAATCTCAACTGCCTTAGCAATCTCAGTAAAATGAGCAACCAAACCCTCTTGAGTAGGCTTATTGTAGTATGGTGTGATGGACAATATCCCATCCGCACCATCCTCTTTGGCAGCTTTAGCCAATTCTATTGCCTCTGCTGTTGAATTTGAGCCACACCCAGCAATTACAGGAACCCTCTTTGCCACTCTCTCAATCACAAATCTAACCACATCCCGATGCTCTTTGTGAGATAGAGTAGCTGATTCACCTGTTGTTCCCACAGGAATAAATCCATACGTTCCTTTGGCAATATGAAACTCAATGAGGGAACCCAGAGTTTCATAATCAATAGACTCATCTTCCTTAAATGGAGTGATGATTGGAACGATTGAACCTGAAAACATATTTTATCACCTCCAGAAAAACATTATACTGAATAGACTGAATTTCTGTCAATTAGTTATATAAGACTTGTAGGAGTTATACCCAAAAGCAACAGGTCTAGCGAAGATTTTTGTTGTAGGTTGTAAGTTGTAGGTTGAAGAAGTAGAACAAATAACATACAACTTACAACATCCTAAACTTACAACCTCAGGCTCTCTTT
>JAGUXG010000160.1 GCA_020061965.1 bacterium | reverse complement strand
GGGGTGCTGGAAACAGGATAACTGTTGCAGTGTTAGTAGATGCGTGCATCGAAAACCCAATAACAGCTCTATTACTGCGCCAGTGCTCTACTCTACACACCTACTATGAATATTGGATGAGACTGGTTTAGAAAGGAGCCACCTAAGTTGGAGATCAAGAAGATAGAGAACAGAGAAGGAAGGAGATGAGCTATCCCAAGGGTTATACTTTATAAATCTTAAGGCAGGAAGGTATTCTGGAAGAGTGAGGTTGGTGATTCAGAGGTAGTTTGTACCGAGAACGAATTAAGATTGCTAACAGATGATAATCCTACTTCCTTTCTTTGCAAGAACTGTTGTTTGCTCGGCATATATCCCTGTTTCATTTTACTCCTCGGCCTTCTTCCTCTCTTCTAATATCTTTGCTTGAAGATGCGCTGGAACTTGTTCGTAATGAGAAAATTTCATTGTGTATGAACCCCTGCCTTGGGTATGGGAGCGCAGGTTCGTAGAGTATTTATACATCTCAGACTGGGGGACAAGTGCCCTGACTACTCCTCTCTCGATTCCTTGAACCTTTCCCCTTCTGCCATTTATATCGCTGATAATCTCCCCAGTATATTCCTCAGTGGCAGAGACTTCTACCTCATATATTGGCTCCAAAAGATAAGGCGATGCCTTCTCAAAGGCATCCTTAAAGGCAAATGAGCCAGCTAATTGGAAGGCAATATCTGATGAATCAACCTCATGAAAAGAGCCATCGTATAGCTTTGCCTTCACCCATTTGACAGGGTATCCAGCCAGAATGCCTTTATCCATAGCCTCCTTCACGCCTTTTTCTATAGACGGGACATACTTTGCTGGAATTGCCCCTCCAAATATCTTGTTCTCAAAGACAAACGTCTCCTCTGAGTTAGGAGTAATGGGTGTTATCTCAACTAAGGAATGGCCATACTGACCCCTTCCTCCAGTCTGCCGTTTATACTTTCCTTCACCATTGGCAGTGGCTCTGATTGACTCCCTATAAGGAATCTTTGGGTCTTCTACCTCAACATCTGCGGAAAATTTAGCTTTCAGCTTGCTCAGCATTATCTCAAGGTGCAACTCACCCATTCCTGAAATTATTGTCTGGGAAAGTTCAGGGTCGTATTTCATCATAAATGTTGGGTCCTCTTCAGCCAACTTATGGAGACCATGACTCATCTTTTCTAAGTCATGCTTTGTCTTTGGGTTTATGGCAAAACTGATGGCTGGGACAGGAAAAAGGATTGGGTCAAAATATATTTGCGAATGCGGGTCGCATATTGTATCAGAGATAGCAATCCCCTTGAGCTTTATAGCCACGCCAATATCTCCAGCATCAACAGTGGCTGTATCTTGTCTATTCTTGCCAAGGATGTAACAAAGGTGGCCAAACTTATCTTTTGTCTCTGTCCTCATATTATATACTTCAGAGCCGTGTTCCATCTTTCCAGAAAAGACACGGATAAAGGTGAGCTCACCGAGGTGTGGGTCAGAGATAATCTTAAAGACTATTCCAGAGAATTGGTCATTTAATCCCCTTTTTATCAGCTTTCCACTGCCATCCTTTCCAGAAGAAGGTGCTGGCGAAGGAAAGAGCGAAACTATAGAATTCAGCAATTCTATAGTGCCTGTCTCAGTCAATCCAGAGCCACACAGAACAGGAAATATCTTTCTGGCAGCGACACCCTCTTTCAGTCCAGTAGCAATCTCATTGCTGCTCAACTGACCAACAGAAAGATACTTCTCAAAAAGCTCATCAGAGGTTTCAGCTACAGTCTCTACCAACATCTGTTTTGCTTTCTTTATAGTATCATCTTGTGGTTCTGCCTCCAGAAGGTTGATCCCGTTTGGAAGATATAGAGGCACTGCCTGTTTACTGAGTTTTTTCTGGATTGATTCAACAGCCTTCTCAAAGTCTGCATTCTCTTTGTCTAATTTATTTATGAATATAAGACAGGGAAGGTTGTAACTTTCCGCTATCTTCCAAACTGCTTCTGTTCCAACCTCAACACCTGCTATAGCATCAACAAGCATAACTACACCCTCTACTGCCCGTAAGCTCGAAACTACATCGCCAACAAAGTCAGCATAGCCTGGTGTATCAAGAAGATTTATCTTGTGACCCTGCCACATCATCCAGGAGAGAGCTGTGGATATGGTAGTCTTTCTCTTCCTCTCTTCCTCATCAAAGTCAAGGATGGAAGAGCCAGCATCTACCGACCCAAGCCTTTCTGTGGCATGAGCCTTAAAGAGCATAGACTCTGCCAAAGATGTCTTTCCCGAGCCTTTGTGTGAAATTAAGGCAACATTCCGTATTTTCTCCGAAGTATACATTTTTTACCTCCTATCTTAATTCACTTTTAACTTTTCATTTCTCACTTCCCTTAGGATATGACCCCAATATCTTTAGATATATACACATCTCTTCTAACTCTGAAAGGCTGGATTTAGCCTTCTCATCCTGCCTGTGTCCTTCAAAGTCAAGGAAGAAGATATACTCCCATGGTCTTGACTTCAGTGGTCTGGATTCTATCTTGGTCAGGTTTATATTGTATTTGGCAAAAGGAGCAAGCATATTGTGCAGTATGCCGGGTCTATCCTTTACAGAAAAGAGTATGGATGTCCTGTCAGAACCTGTTGGAGAAGACTCATACATTCCAATCACAAGAAATCTGGTTGTATTATCTGAAAAATCCTCTATTTTATCAGCTAAGGTAGAAAGCCTATAGACCTTGCCTGCCCAGTTGCTAGCAACAGCACCTGCACCCTTTTCACAAGACGCTTTCTGTGCTGCCTTTGCTGTGGACGACACCTCAATAAACTCTACATTCTTTGGAATATTCTTTGCCAACCAATTTCTGCACTGAGCAAACGGTTGCGGATGACTATAGACGTATTTAATATCAGATATGCTCTTTTCATTGGAGAGAAGGGAGTAAGATACCTCAAGGAATATCTCATCACATATCTTTAGGTTGGAGTCTATGAACATATCCAAGGTATGGGAGACAATCCCTTCTGACGAGTTCTCAATCGGCACAACCCCAAAGCTTGCCTTATCTCTCTCCACAGCCAGAAAGACCTCGCCAATGTCATCTACAGGAAGGAATATAGCCTTGCTTCCAAACCTTTCTTCTGCAGCCTGATGGGTAAATGTGGCTTGTGGCCCAAGATAGGCTATAGTAAGAGGCGATTCAAGGTTCAAAGATTCTGCAAATATCTGATGATAGATTGCCTGTAAGCCCTTTTTGGATAAATGGTTGCACCTTTCAGCCAGCCTTCTTAAAATCTCGCTCTCTCTATCTGGTCTAAAATATGGTTCATCCCCTTTCTCTTTGATTACACCTATCTCTTTAGCGTATGACATCCTCTCATTCAAGAGGTCTATAATCTTATCATCTATCTCATCTATCCTTTTTCTAAGCCCCTTTAAGTCCATTTTAATTAAAATAGCTATAAGGATTAAGCATAATATACCCAAAAGCAACAGGTTTGCTAAGATTTTTGTTGTAGGTTATAGGTTGAAGAAGTAGAACAAATAACATACAACTTACAACATCCTAAACTTACAACCTCAGGTTCTCTTTGTAAACCTGATTTACTTGGGTATAAATCATCTTTCTTGGACCTAATTCTTATAGCTTGCGACTTACAGCTTTTTTTAGCCCTTCTTTCTGTTTGTCTGCGAATCTTTTGCTTGAATTTTTTCCAAGTTTCTTTGCCCTCTGATTTATAGCTGCAACTTCAATTATGACCGCTAAATTTCTTCCAGGTGCAACAGGGATTGTAATTATAGGAATATCAACATCCAATATACTTGTCTTCATCTCATCCAGACCAGTCCGATCATACTCTTCACCTTCTTTCCATTCCTCTAAAGCAATAACAAGGTCTATCTCCTTCTTTTGACAGATAGAGGATATACCAAAGAGCTCTTTGATATTGATGATTCCAAGCCCTCTAAACTCCATTATCCCGGCTGTAGGTGGAGGCGGTTCTCCTATTAACCCTGTTCCAATCCGTTTAATCAAGACAGAGTCATCAGCCACAAGCCTATGACCCCTTTCTATAAGCTCTAAAGCACATTCAGATTTACCTATGGAATGCTTTCCGCGGATAAAAACACCAATGCCATAGACATCAATCAAGGTGCCATACTCTAATTTATGTGCAGCAAACCTCTCTTCTAAGTAGAGAATGAGTTGAGCGGTGAGCCTTCCTGTAGAAGTTGGGGTTGAGATGACAGGAACATCATATTCATCAGAAAATTCGATAAGTTCTTTTGGTGGCGGGCTTCCCCAATCAACAATAAAACAAGGAATCTCATAGGTGAAGAACTTCGCCAAGACATCCTTTCGCTCTTCTTTTGAAAGGTCATGAAGATAGGCAATCTCTCCCTTTCCCAAAATCTGGATTCTTTTATAGCCGAAATGTTTGAAATATTTGGCTAACGCTAAGCCAGGCCTATTGATGTCTGCCTCAGTAATCTTTCTTTCTATCCCATACTTTCCTGCTATCACCTTAAGTTTTAAGGGTTTGCCAAGGTCATTCAGCAACTCTTTTATGGTAATCTCAGTATTGTTGTTGCTTTTCATAGTTCACCGCAGAGAAAACGCAGTGTATATTCAAAATTCTTCCAAAGATTTTTGTTGTAGGTTGTAAGTTGTAGGTTGAAGAAGTAGAACAAATAACATACAACTTACAACATCCTAAACTTACAACCTCAGGCTCTCTTT
>JAGUXG010000003.1 GCA_020061965.1 bacterium | reverse complement strand
CAAGTACTTACGATTTTGCCAAAATGTTTAGTGAAATCTCGTAAGTTGTTGAATTTCAATAGGTTAAAGAAAAAACACTTCAGATAAGTAAATAGTTACGACGAAAGAACTTATCGGCCTACAGCTGGATTTTGACACTGATTACTACAAAATTTTTTAGCCACGGATTCATCGAGGATCTTCTTTTGATAACTATTTAAGAATCCTCGTCTCATCCAAAGTCAATCAGTGGCTAATAAATTCACGAAACCATAGCTTATCTGATCACAGCTATCTTTATGAGCCTAGCTACCTTCTTTGTGCCAAAGTCCATGATACACCGAGCAAAGTAGATGCCATTAGCCACCTGCTTACCATTACCGTTTCTGCAATCCCAGAGATATTCATAGATTTTACAAGTTTCTCTTGGTTCAACCTCCAGAACAAGATCCCCAGCAGCATCGTATATGTTGATAGTAATCTTGGCAGTTCCTGTTGAAAACTCTACACGTATCATAGTCTTGCCATCATAAGTTGGGTTGGGATAGTTATAGCAGGCTATGACGGAAACCTCTGAAGATTGGGTAATTACTGGCAAAAGTGGAGCAGCAGATAGGACAGTCAGAGTAGCCACATCAGTAAACACCCTGGCCCCATTTATATCCTTTGCTTCAAACCAGAAGGAGTATTCACCTGGTTCTGTCAGTTGAATAGGATACTCGTAGGTAGCACCGAATAAGAAATCGCCATTTGAGTAGAACATCATAATCGGGCTTCCAAAGATAGGCTTGCCATTTTTGGTAAGAAAGACCCTCGGAAAAGCTGTAGCAGGCTGTTCATCATCTATATCCTTATAAACCACAGAGAACAAGAAGTAAGAGCCAGCTTGAGCTACCTTTGGAGAGACTGTCCCTTGGATAAGCTCAGGGAAGTTTGTCACAACTGGGCCAGTATAGAGACTGCTTTGCACAGTAAATGGTGTTCCAACAAAAGGGTCGTCTTTGGCTGTAAATCTATAGGTATATGTTCCCTTAGAAATCAGCGTGGCAGAACCTGAATAGACACAACCGACTGCTGGTGTTCCAGAGAGATAAGTAAGCGTAAAAGAACTTACTGAGACAGTTCCAAGGAATACTTCTACATTTGGATAAGAGTCCGCAGGAAGGTCGTTATTCTGATCCATATATTTTGCCGAGAAGACATAGCCTCCACCAGGGGTTCCTATCTCTGGAGAGAGACTGAATTTTGCAAGGGATGGAGCCAGATTGCTTCCATAGACAATGGGCCCTGCTTGAGGTGTTGTCGGAGCACCTATTGCCTTTGCCTGCCAGGTATCCTGTGCCTCAAAGTAGAAGGTGTAGTCATCGCTGGCTATCCTCAGAACATCAAGCGGCGGGACAAATTCATAATCCCTGCCAATATTATAGGAATTAAGGTTTGCAGCTTTCATTAGATACGGACTTGTGCCGACAGAAGGAAGGTTTATCGGCATTCCTCCAATCATAATATGGACCTTTGGACCTGAAAATGGTGCATCATTATCCGCATCCGTATATCTCACCCTATAAGCAAATTTGGTCACAAGGGCTGTACCACTCCCAGGGGATAGAGATGCCAAAGAAAGCTCTGGTGCATTATTCACCCGAGGACCTGTCTTAGCCAAAGTTGCCTTCCCTCCCTTTTCATCAAAAACAACAAAGCTATATGAGTAGTCAGACCCAGGATTAGTCAAAACCTGGTCAAACTGATATGTTATCCCAGCCCTTGAGCACTCAAAACTACCAGATGCCTTGGTCATAGAACCTACGAAAAGCACATTACTTCCCTTCTTGATTGTGATACTTGGTGCAGCTAATGGTGGGTCGTTATTCGGGTCTTTATACATAACCTTAAAGACAAAGTTTGTCCCAGGTGTGCCTACATCCGGGTCAACACCGTCTGTCTTATAAGGATCTGTGCCAAGCCAGAGAAGCTGAGGAATGTCATTTGCCCCAGAGACCTTTGGACCATAATTCAGGCAGGTCGGGCTGCCAATAGCTGAAACGTAGGAGCAGGAGTCTTTTGCCTCAAACCAATAAGCATAAGATGATGTGGCTGAGTAGTTAGATGATGTCCATAAAGGAGTATAATTAAAGTAATAGAGCTTTCCATCCTGATAGTTTATATCTAAAATATCAACAGGACTCATATCACTACAAACAATCTCTTCACCACCTAAAAGTATATGAACCTTACAAGGAGTTACTGGTGGATGATTCTCTGTGCTTCTATAGATTACCTCATACCGTATCTTCTCGCCTTTAGGAATTGCCACTTTATTTATACCCTTAGTTATAAACTCGCTGGCTTGACTCCACTCAAGGACAGGTTCTGTAGTTATTCTCGGAGCGCTTCTGAAAGCAGTAGGAAGACCTGTAGCAGGATTCCCTGAGATATCATTCGCCAGGAATCTATACCTATAATCTAATCCCACCTCACCAATAGCCAGATCAATCGTATAGACCTTTCCATCAGAAAATGTAGTATCATCCGGGTCAGCATGGTTCATACTGAAGTATCCCAAAAGGGTGTTGGCATTCTTCCATATCTCTACCCTCGGATCCCCTGGTGCTGGAGGGTCATTATTTGCATCTTGATAGGCAACCTTAAAGGTGAAAGGCGTGCTTATCGTTCCACTATAAGGCTCTAATCCATCTGAGAAGCCCTCTATGTTTGGCCAACTAAGAACAGGCGATACTCCTCCGCCACCAGCCACAACAGGACCAGGAGATGGTCCTAATGTCGGCGTGCCAATTGCAGTCATGCCTTGAATATCCTCTGCGGCAAATCTATACTCAAAGCTGCCATAAGAGAGGAATCTATACTGGAAGGTATAGGTTGCTCCTTGAATAAAATCTGCTGGTCCAAAGCCTCCTTTTTCAGGCCAGAGAGGTAGATCTACTACAGGAACACCGCCTTTAGTGATATAAACAACTACAAACTTTGGAGCATATCCTACGCTATGACGATAGATAACCTTATATCTGAAGAATGTCCCTCCAGCCACCCCTGCCTCTGGATGAAGACCGTCATTCACATAATTGTCTTCGCCTGTGAAGCTGAGGATTGGACTTGTTAGAACCTCAGGACCTAATGCTGTAATGGATGTTGAACTTCCCAAAATATCCGTGGCTATAAACTGATGAGAATATGTTCCCATCATAGACAGAGTCAAACTTGTCCCATAAACAACACCAACAGAATAAGCTGTTTCTGTGGCAAAGAGAAGATAGGGGAGAGTGGCTCCGGATGGATAGGTCAAGATAAGGGTTATGGAACCTGGTGGATCGTTATTCTGGTCCTGATACAGAATCTTAAAAGTGAATGTAGCATTCTCTTTATCCTTCTCAGGATAAACCCCATCAACAATATAGCCATTCTCATTAACCCAGGAGAGTATTGGTTGAAGGTTCTCCCCATAAACAATAGGACCATTAAAAAGCCCTGTTGCTGTTCCAATAGCCTTGACATTATACTTATTCTTGGCTTCAAACTCATAAGAATAAGAAGTGCTGGCTGTAGATAAGGTTGTTGTCCCAACATAGATATATTTACCATCTGTATCACCTGGGTCCTCCTTTTGCATGGTGAAACTGCCAATAAACAGCTCTCCTATGTAAAGGTTCACAAAAGGATAGCCCTCCATCGGTGGCTTATTCGGAAGATCAGCATATCTGACCTTATAGGTGAACAGAGTAAGGCCTGCAGTTCCTTCATTCGGAGAGATGCCATCATTTTCAAACCCTGTCTCTGTTCCAACCCAGGATAAAACTGGAGGAATCCCAGCCAGAACAGTTATCTCACCGCCTGTTAAGGGCTTGGCAGGAACACCAAATTTGTCAAAAGCCCTTACCTCCCAGCTGTAAATTCCTGGCTCATAGATTGCGGTTGAACCATTATAACAAGCACCCTGAGGGATGTTACCTGAAAAATATTCAAGCTCTAATTCCTGCATCACCTTTTCATCCAATATGAGAAGAACCCTTGGATAACCTGGCATCGGCTCATCTCCATAGTAATCTCTATACGTTGCAGAAAAGGTGAAGGTAGCCACAAACATTTCGCCCTGAACAGGTGTGACATATGGGTAGGTTAAGAGTGGCGCTCTATTCACATAATAGATTGCTGTGGCAAACCTTTCTGTCATATCCTCTGCCTTTACAGTAAGGGTCTGATTCAACTGAAAAGAAGGCAGGGTAAGTGTAGCTACAAATCCTCCTTGTTCATTTGTCAGAATGGGTGATGGCTCAAATTGAGTGATTGGTACAGGCCCAAAGAGAATTGGTTTTAAGCTACTGCTTCCTGTGAAGCCTGTGCCTGTAATAACGGTCTTATTCCCAGCTTCTCCTGTTCCACCCCAAGGAGATAAGGCTATCCTTCCAGAGACGATGTATCTGTCAACAAAGGTATAGATGCGAGAGTCTGCCTTGATCTGAACATCGTGCAAACCTGCAGGAAGAGAAGGAAGGATAAGCTGAAGGGTAAAGGAGCCATCTGCATCTACCTTTATCTCTGGATGCTGGGTAAGAGTAAAAGTAGCAAACCCATCGCCTATCTTTATGGTGTTGGTGCTGATTATAGTATCCTTCATAAACCCAGCCCCTATGAGGGTGATGGTAGCAGGTATCCCTGTGCCAGTAGAAGGCATAAGCCAGATTTGGGCAAGGCTGAAGACTGCTGTTGAGACAGCACCAGAACACCCTTCTGCGGTCACAACAAGGATTTGTGAAGGTTGGCTATCAACAATAAAGGTTATATTGAAGGTTCCAGAGGAGAAGGATGTGCCAACAGTGATGCTTGGGTTTTGACCAAAGGAGATAGTGATTGTATCTGTTCCTCCGTAGCCTGCACCAAGGACAGTGATTTCGTTTCCAAAAGAGCCATAGTCAGGAATGAGAATAATTCCTGGTTGGATGAAGAAGATTGTGGTTGCCAAACCTGCATAGCTTGTGGCTGTGATTGTTGTTGAACTATAGGGCTGACTGTCAACAACAAAGGTAATAGAAAATGTTCCAGAGTCTGAGGCTATAGTAGTAGCAATAGTCAGGCTTACCCCAAAGTCTATGGTAATACTGCCATAAGCTTCATAACCCATCCCGAGAACTGTAACAATAGTCCCTACTGGACCAAACTCAGGGCATAGGAAGATTTTAGGCAGAATATAAAAAGAGGTTGTGGAGAAGGAATTGGAGTCTTGAGCAGTAACTGTGATTGTTCCACATGGTTGGTCATCAACCATAAATGTAACAGAGAAAAATCCTATTTCGCTCACTTCTGTCGTGGTTATTGTCTCGGTCTTGCCAAAATGAACCAAAACAAGGTCTGTGAACCCTAATCCAGTTATAGTCACTATAGAGCCAAATGGTGCTTTATCTGGAAGCAAGCCTATTATATTTGATAAGATACGAAAGGTTGTCGTTGCCAAGCCAGTAAAAAAGCAGGTTGCTGTTATAACGGTTGAGCCTCCTCGCTGAGGAGTGACAAGAAAGGTTAGACTGAAGGTTCCGCTTTCGCTGGCTAAATCAGTGGTCACCATTTGATGTATGCCAAAGTCTATGACTATTGCACTATCTGCCCATACCCCATTACCCTCTATAGTAACCTCTGTGCCAACAATCCCAGAAGCAGGGCTGAGCAGGGTTATGGAAGGCAGGATATAGAAGGTAGTCGTGGCAAATTCAAATGATGAAGAAGCAGTTAGAATAGTTATTCCTCCTGTTTGGGTGTCTATAATAAAGGTAGCAGAGAATGTGCCATTTGTGTTGGTATTTGAGGTGGTAATAGTCTGGTGTATGCCAAAGTCTATCCAGACTAAGGTATTGAGAGAAAATCCACATCCTTGGACAGTTATCTCTGTGCCAATAATGCCTTCGGTAGATGTAAGCAGAAGAATTGATGGAAGAATAACAAAAGAGCTGGTAGCTGATAGCTGGAAGCTCGTAGCTGTTATTGTAGTAGTTCCACCTGTTTGGGTATTGACTATGAATGTTATGGAGAATGTT
>JAGUXG010000152.1 GCA_020061965.1 bacterium | reverse complement strand
TATCCCTTCTCATCTCTCTCCTTGTTTCAAAAGGCAGGGGTTTTGAGATAGCTTCGGAGTTTATGGCCTGCTTTCTTATCTTTTATCTTATTATCTCCTGCCAGCCAAAAGAGAAGGCAATAAGAACTGTTCTGCTCTTTTCTGGCATCCTGGTGAGCCTCTATGCCATTTACCAGAAATTCTGGGGGCTTGCTGAGACAAGGAGGTTTATTGAGATGTATCAACTTGGAGAAGACTTTATGGGCAGGGCAAGTTCGGATAGGGTCTTTTCCACATTTATGTATCCCAATAGCTTAGCTGGTTACCTTGTTTTGATCCTTCCCATTTCTATCTCAAAGAAAACCTGGCCCATTGCCCTCATCTATTTATATATCTTATATCTTTCTGGTTCCCGTGGAGGGTTTGTCACCCTTTGTCTTACCATAGCTCTATTTTTTATGATAAGATCAAAGAGGTTGGCTATCCTGTGGTCTATCCTCTCTTTTATTCTCTTCATTCATCTTCTCACTCCAATTCCAGGTTCGGCAAAAGCAAGGGTGGATTATTGGAAGACCTCTATTACCATCATCAGAGAACATCCTCTCGGCGTTGGACTGGCAGAATTTGGCAATTCATACTCTAAATATAAGGAAGCCTCATCTGAAGAGACAAGAAATGCTCATAATGGCTTCTTGCAAATAGGGGTTGAAGCTGGAATCTTTGGTCTTATTTCGTATCTCTGGCTTACCTTCTGTTTTCTGCAAAAGGGATGGAGAGTAGCCAAAGAAAGAGATGATCTTCTTGGCTACTACCTTGGCGGGTTTTCTTTCTTTGTTCATTCGTCTCTTGACTTTGACCTCTATATCCCTGGAATCTCTTCACTTACATTTCTATTCTTAGGAATGGTCGCAAGTTATGAAAAGAAGGAAGTGACGGCTTCAAAGTTTTCTCCATTTTTTGTCATCCTTCTTATCCCATTCATTTTCTGCTCTAATCAGATGAGGCAATCTTGCGAATATGCAGAAAAGGGACAGTCATCTCTTTTTGTGGCCGATTACAATAAAGCCCTTACAGAGTTCGCAAAAGCCAGCAAACTCAATCCATTGAATGAAAAGATATTGTTTGAGCAGGGGAGGATTTGTGAGCATCTAAAGAAGAAAAAGGAGGCAGAAAGGCTCTATAGGGAGGCAATCATCAGAAACCCAAATGATGCAAGTTACCACTTTCAACTTGCCTTATTTCTTATTAAGAATAATGGCGATCAAAAGGAGATAATTAAGCATCTAAAGATTGCCTCTTCCCTCTATCCAACAAAGCCCATTTATAAGTGGTGTGATAAATATTATCGCTAAGGACAACTTGAATCTGTCTTTAGCAGTAGATAATCCCTTTGACAAGGAATACTACCAGAATTATAAAGCACCTGGCCGGACGATTACCATAGAGGCTGGGTGGAGATATTAAAGGTAATTTAAAATGGCTGTTTACCATATAACTTATACCCCAGAATTAAGTGAATTATATCTTTATTTGGATAACCAATGCAATTTTTCATGTCATGGGTGCATAAGTGAATACCACCCGCAAGATTATCACCTTGATGAACAATCAGAGACGGCTAAAAATAAGCTACCCCTGGAGGCAGCACCTCTGACAATAGAACAGGTGTTATCACAAATAGAGCCATTATCGATTAAGTCTGTTACATTCTTAGGTAAAGAGCCTACAGAGGATAGTGATTTTCTTCCTTTGGCTAGGATATTGAAGACTCGATTCTCCTTCTATAATATATTTCTCACTAATGGTTGGGAGTATGTAGAGGATGAGGCTATTGATGAGGTTTGCCTGAGTATCAAGGCGATAACACCCGCCCTATTTGAAGGTTGGACAGGCAGGCGGGGACCAGAACGGGTACTTGAAAATTTCAAAAGATATTCAGCCTGCCAAAGGATTAGATTACGGGCAGAAAGCCTATTTGTTCCTGAATACATCGACAAGGATGAGATTAGAGATATAGCCCAATTTATTGCTACCATTTCCCCGGAGATTCCCTATCGGATTGATGGATATATCCCTTTTGGCATAAAGGACAGGTTCAGAAGACCAACCAAGGAAGAGATGGGAGAGGCAAGGACGGTCGCAGAAGGATACCTGAGAAATGTCTCTATCCTGTACAAAGGGGTAAGGATAAAAAATAGGGTGAAAAAGATATATTGATGAAGAGACTGATAGGTGTATGTATCGTCCTTTTTGGGGTTTTAGGTATCTGCTATGCAGGGCAGGATTATCCTATGAGGATAATCTCACTATCTCCACCGTTGACTGAGGAGCTTTATCTGCTTGGGGTTGAGGCGCGGTTAGTTGGGGTAACGACATACTGCAAAAGACCCAAAGAGGCAGAAAAGAAAGAGCAGATTGCCTCTTGTATCAATGCCAACCTGGAAAGGATTATTGCCCTTGCCCCTGACTTGGTCCTGGCATCATCCTTAAGTAATGCTAATCAGATGCAAGCACTAAAGGACTTAGGGATAAATGTTGTCAGCTTCACTAGACCTAAAAACTTTGTTTTTCTTTGCGCACAATTTTTGGAGTTGGCAAAATTAGTTGGAAAGAAAGAAGAGGGAGAGAAAATAGTGAGTCAGGCAAAGAAGAGGGTGAGGGCCATAGCCAAAAAGGCAAATATAAATAAAAGAATGAGAAGTAAACCAACTGTCTTCGTTCAGGTTGGAGCCAATCCCCTATTTACCGTTACCAAAGACTCCTTTGTCAATGAGTTTATTGAACTTGCCGGCGGGCTCAATATTGCCAGGGAGGCAAAGACAGGGCTGTATAGTCTGGAAGAGGTTTTGCAAAAAGACCCGGATGTTATTATTATTGTCACTATGGGGATAGTAGGTGAGGAGGAAAAGAAAAATTGGGAAAGCTATAAAAACCTCAAGGCAGTAAAGAATAAAAGGATTTATATTGTGGATTCGGACAAAGTATGTAGTCCAACACCGCTAAGTTTTACAGAGACATTGGGAGAGATTATAAAAATTTTGGATTTTGGATTTTAGATTGGGAGAGATCTTAATCCTCAATTCAAAATCCCTCATCCAAATAGACTTCTTTAAAATTGGTTTTAATGATTAAAACAAAAGGGTTAACCAAATATTTTGAAAAGATAAAGGCAGTGGATGATCTTAATCTAGAGATCAATGAGGGTGAGATATTTGGGTTGCTTGGGCCAAACGGGGCAGGGAAAACCACCACGGTGCGGATGTTTAATACCTTGACCCTGCCAACCTCTGGCACGGCAGAGATCAATGGACTGGATGTAGTCAAGGAAGCGACTAAGGTTAAATGGTTGATTGGCGTTTCTCCTCAGGAGATGAATCTTGATCAGGAACTGACGGCCTATGAAAACCTTCGTCTTCACGGCCTTCTCTATAAAATGAAGGAGATCGAACAGAGGATAGATGAGTTGCTTAGCTGGTCTGGTTTGGCTGAGAGAAGAGATAGTTTACTAAAGACATTTTCCGGTGGTATGCGTCGGAGATTACTTGTCGCTCGTTCTATCATGCATCGGCCAAAGGTGTTGTTTTTGGATGAGCCTACGGTTGGGCTTGACCCGCAGGCACGGCGTCAGATATGGGACATTATCCGAGACCTCAATCGGCAGGGGGTAACAATCTTACTTACTACCCACTATATCGAAGAAGCAGAGTTGCTCTGTCACCGGGTAGGAATACTTTCGCATGGCAAACTGATTGCATTAGGCACACCTGAGGAGCTAAAAGCCAGGGTAGGGCATTTTGTGGTCGAATCCATTGATGATGGAACAACTAATTACAGGTTGTTTGACAGTCGCAAAGAGGCTTATAATTTTGCCCAGCAAAGAACTGATGATGTGCTTATTAGAGAGTCGAATTTGGAGGATGTGTTTATAAAGCTTACTGGAGGGAGGATTGAGAAATGAATTTTTACCCCATATTTTTACGAGAGATGATTATCTTTAAGAGGCGGCTTCTGCGTCTTGGATACCTCTTCTCAAGCATGATCACGCCTTTATTGTATCTTCTTACCTTTGGTCTTGGACTTGGAAGGGGACTAAGCGTTGAGGGGGTTCCCTATCTTATGTTTGTTGTGCCAGGTATCTGTGCGATGAGTTCTATGACCAACTCTTATACCTGGATTGCTACCTCTATTTCCGTAGGCAGGCTTCATTTCAAAACCTTTGATGAGTATCTGGTAAGTCCTGCAACGGCAAGAGATATAATGCTTGGAGAGGTTTTATCAGGGGTAGTTCGTGGGCTTTTTGCCTCAAGTCTAATCCTGGTAGCCGGGTCTATCTTTGGGGCAGGATTTCCACAAAGCCCTATCTTTTTGTTGGTCTGGGTGCTGAATTGTCTGATCTTTGCCTGCCTTGGTGTTGTCTTTGGCTTCTTAGCAAAATCGCATGAAGATACAGCTACTTTCTCTAATTTCTTTATTATACCGATGGCCTTTTTCTGCGGCACATTCTTTCCAATAGATAAACTACCGGCATTTATTAAGACCTTTCTCTATTTTTTGCCGCTAACCCATGCCTGTAAAGCCCTAAGAACAAGCTTCCTAGGGCAAGAGGTAAAAATAGTCTCTCTTGGGATTATGCTTTTATTTTTTGCGCTTTGTTTTTACTTGGGAGTAGTAACTATCAGGAGGTCGAATAGATGAAAGGGATCAGGGGTCAGGGGTCAGGGATCAGGAGATTCTTGGTCCGTGGACTGTTGACTGTGGTCTGTGGACTTTTTCTTACTGGATATGCCAAAGAGCCAGGTACCAAGATTACAGGCTATGATGACTTTGGCAGAAAGATAGTCCTTCCTAAGATCCCTGAACGAATTGTGGTTGTAAGTGGAACCCATATACCTACCCTATTTGAGCTTGGCGTAGGGGAGAAGATTGTAGGTGTACCTAATTCTATTATTAAGTCTAAAAAACCACCATATAAGAGTTCATACCCAGGCCTGATTAAGGAATATCCAGATTTATTAGAAAAGCCAACCGTGGGCGACTTTTCTTCTCCAAGCATAGAAAAGATAATCGCTCTTAAGCCAGACCTGGTTATTATCTATGATTCAAGCGATACACCTGGTAAATATAGCTCTATCTTTGAAAAGACCAAGATAGTCTATGCGGCATTTACTACCCCGGTAAGTGTAGAGTTTGGGCTTTTGCAGATCAAAAGGCTTGGGATACTACTTGGCAAAAGGAAAGAGGCAAGAATATTATCTAATAGATTAAAAGAAGAGATAACAAAATTAACCCAAAAAGCCTCTAAAAATAAAGAAAAACCATTGGTTTGGTGGTCTTGGGGAGGAGGGATGGGGACATATGGTAAAAAAACGGTAATCGATGAGTTAATAAATAAAGCAGGCGGTATAAACATAGCCCATGATTTTGATAAGCAGTACTTTGAGCTCTCTTATGAGTATGTTATCGCTAAAGACCCTGATCTTATAATTGTCTCCTGCTATCAGGAAGACGAATATAAGACAAATGTTGAAAGATTAAAGGATGACCCAAGGCTTAACCAGATAAAGGCCATAAAGAATGGCCGGGTTTATCCCATGGATGGCCATAAATTCCATTG
>JAGUXG010000149.1 GCA_020061965.1 bacterium | reverse complement strand
CTTCTCTTGTAAATGGCAGGTTGGTCAGTCTGGCTAAATATATCACACCGAACATTTTATCATCTACTCGCAGGGGATAGCATAAAGCAGTCTTTGGTTTCCAGGGCTTGATAAATGAGTCAATAAATGATTGATCTCTTTCTAAGTCATTTATGGCTATAGGTCTTCCTGTGAGAAAGACCTCACCTGCAAGCCCCAATCCTATCTCAACTTTAGAGATTTTTGCCACCCTTTCTGGCAGGCCGGAGGTTACACTCGGTTTCAGAACTCCATCAGTTAAGGTTAAAATAGCTCCTATGTCTGGCAGGACAAGCTCAGCTATCCTGTCTAATCCAACGCGCAAGACATCATCTTCTGTCTCTGCCTTTATCTTCCATGTAGCTGTTGAATATAAGACAGACAAGGTGGCAATGCTCTTTTCTAATTTCTCTTTTTCTACCATTGTTACAAGTCGTAAGCTATAAGCCAATAAATTCGTCCTTGCTTATAGCTATTCATTATTCAATCGCCCATAGGACTACTGATTTATTGTTGAATGTCCCTTTTCTTTCTGAAAGTGGGCCTATTTCGCCGTATCCATAGAAACCAGCTATAGGCACATCTTTGCCAAAGACATTCCGTATCTCGTCTATCTCCTTTTCTGCATCCTCTCCAAGAATGATCATTCTTGAAGAGCAGGCAAAGACAAAGATTATCCCTGGTTTTTTGACTGTGCGAGCTATATCCTCTGCAGACTCTCTGGTTGCTTTGATAAGTGAATCCTTGTCCTGTCCCATTATTCTGACTATTGTATTTTGTGGAATCCACGAATCACAAGCGATTGAACCATCTTTGCCAAAGTTAAGGAAATGTTTTATGAGATAATCTCCGCTTATCTGGGGGATTCCAATTGGAGAGACCCTTGTTTCTTTCAGATCCTGAACAGGACTAAAAGCCATATCACCCTCTGAAAGACCCAAAGACTCTAAGTACACCTTTGTTGCCCTATGGTGGTCCAATTCATAGATTATATTCTCCTTGCTCTTTGTAACACACATTGGAGGAGAAGCAGGATAGAAACCGTGTCGCAAGGAGACCTTTTGCTTGCCGTTAATGAAGAATAACCCTCCGATTAAGCCTTCCGTTAAAATCTCGCCGTTTCTGAACTGATATGTCTTCTGCCTCTTCAAGTCATCCCCAGCACAAGCACCTATTATTTGAATCCTTGGGTCCAAGTTCTCCTGAATACCCTTGACTAATGCTGTTCCATGTGAGAGTAAGCCATCTGGAAAGATAAGGAGTGTGCCATCTCTCTCTACATCCTCTATCTCCCTGGCCAATCTACCCCCGCTTGTTCTTTCGCTGCCACAAATATTACTAACTTCTATAGGTCTTATCCCTTCGCCCTCCTCATACTTTACTGCCACCACAACCAATGAGCCAAAGGATATGCCCATATTGGTTATCTCACCAGAGGTGGTGCAGCCGATCATCGGGCAATATTCGTTCTCTAATACGACTTGCGGAATCAGCTTTTTCAGATCAAAATTGGGTGAGGAAAAGAGTATGATAAGATCAGCTTTGCCTCCTATCTTAGAGATTGCCTGTCCAGCAGCATCCTTTCCTGCAAGAATTGCATCCTTATTTGTTGACCAGCCTATACCAAACTTCATTTTACAGTTCCTTACACTTATACTGAGAAGAAATCAGGTCTAGCGAAAATCTTTGTTGTTTGTAAACATGATTTACTTGGGTATAAATAAAGCCATTATCTTCTTCTCCTTAATCTCTATCTTTTTTATGATTCTTCCTATTTTCACTCCCCAACCTTATACTCGCCTTCAATCGTCTCATCTTTCTTCTCCTCTTTGTTCATAGAGCTTGTGCCTGTGTCTGCTTGAGTTCCCTCTGCTTGAGCCTTTGCCTGAGCCTCTTTATAGACTGCTTCTCCGAGCTTCTGTGAAATCTGGGCCAGGTCAGTCACTGCCTTCTCGATCTCTTCCTTATCTTTTCCTTCCATCTTCTTCTTAAGCTCTGCTATAGCATCCTCTATAGCCTTCTTTTCGGAATCTGTGACCTTGTCTCCATACTCCCGCAAAGCCTTTTCTGTGGCATAGACCATTGTATCTGCCCTATTCTTTGCCTCTGTAAGCTCCATCCTCTTTTTATCCTCTTCACTATGTGCCTCTGCCTCTTTCACCATTCTCTCCACCTCATCTTTGGAGAGCCCAGAGGAGGGCTGGATTCTCATTGACTGCTCCTTGCCCGTGCCCTTATCCTTAGCTGAAACATGAATGATGCCATTAGCATCTATATCAAAGGTTACCTCTATCTGAGGCATTCCCCTTGGAGCAGGAGGGATTCCAACTAAGTCAAACCTGCCTAAGCTCTTCATAGATGGGTCTGTGGCATAGACCCTCTCTCCTTGAAGGATATGAATAGTGACTGCACTCTGGTTGTCATCCGCTGTAGAGAATACTTGCGATTTCCTGGTAGGAATCGTGGTATTCCTCTCAATAAGCTTGGTAAAGACATTACCGAGGGTCTCAATCCCAAGGGATAATGGCGTCACATCCAAAAGCAGAACATCCTTTACCTCACCCTTCAGAACACCAGCCTGAATTGCCGCTCCAACAGCTACAACCTCATCTGGGTTGACGCTCTTATTCCCCTCTCTTCCAAAAAGCTCCTTGACAATCTCCTGAACCTTGGGCATCCTTATCTGACCACCAACAAGGACAACCTCATCAATCTCATTGGCAGACAAACCCGCATCCTTTAAGGCGTTAATGCACGGTTGCTTTGTCCTCTCTAAGAGGTCATCAACAAGTGCTTCTAACTTTGCCCGGGTTAAGGTTATTACTAAGTGTTTTGGACCTGTGGCATCTGCGGTGATAAAGGGAAGGTTTATCTCGGTTGATGTTGTTGTAGAAAGCTCACATTTTGCTCGCTCTGCTGATTCTTTCAGCCTCTGAAGAGCCATCTTATCCTTTCTTATATCTACTCCTTCCTTATTTTTGAACTCATCAGCTAAGTAGTTTATCACCTTCTGATCAAAATCATCTCCTCCCAGATGTGTATCGCCGTTGGTTGCTTTCACCTCAAAGACACCCTCACCAAGCTCTAAAATTGATATATCAAATGTTCCGCCCCCTAAGTCATAGACGGCAATCTTCATATTCTTCCCCTTTTTATCCAAGCCATAAGCCAATGATGCGGCTGTTGGTTCGTTTATTATTCGTAAGACCTCTAAGCCTGCAATCTTTCCAGCATCCTTTGTTGCCTGCCTTTGGGCATCATTAAAATAAGCAGGAACTGTTATTACTGCCTCTTTTACAGTCTCGCCAAGATAACTTTCAGCATCTGCTTTTAGCTTTTTAAGGATCATAGCTGATATCTCTGGTGGCGAGTATTCCTTATCCCCTATCTTAACCCAGGCATCTCCATTCTTAGCCTCTATGATCTTAAAAGGAACCTCTTCCTTTTCACGACCGATTTCAGAAAACTTTCTTCCCATAAACCTTTTGATAGAATAGACTGTATTTTCAGGGTTGACGACAGCCTGTCTTCTGGCTAATTGTCCGACAAGCCTCTCTCCTTCTTTTGTGAAACCAATAATAGATGGAGTTGTCCTTCCACCTTCTGCGTTGGCAATGATTCTTGCTTCTCCTGCCTCAATCACAGCCATAGCTGAGTTTGTTGTTCCTAAATCAATTCCTATAACCTTTCCCATTAAAAACTACCTCCAACTAAATTTTTTACTTAGCAAAAATTTATAATAGCTTACAGCTTCTTTTTACTCTTTTGCAACAAAAATGTGTAACAGTGTGACCACTCAGTTATTATGAAGTTCAGAAATGTATTTTGGAAAGGGGAGGCTGGTGATCCAGAGATAGAATGAATGTTTCTGACCCTTTAGCTACTACGCTTACTCCTGATCTATAACCACAGGTTGGACATTCCAGATCTCCTGACAGTATTCGCGGATGGCTCTGTCAGAAGAGAATTTGCCCATCCGCGCCACATTCAGGATTGACATCCGTGTCCACCTTGCCTTGTCTAAATAGGCTTCGCCCACCCTATTCTGACACTCAATGTATGACTGATAATCAGCTAGGAGCATATACTCATCGTAGCAGAGCAGCGAATCTACCAGTGGATTAAAGAGGCTCGGGTTATAAGGCGAGAAAATGCCAGAGCGGATAGAATCAAGCACTTCCCGTAGCCCTTCATTGGACTGGTATTCCTCGTAAGGATGATAACCCTCTTCTTTTTTCCTGGACACCTCTTCTTGAGTCAGTCCAAAGAGGAAGAAATTCTCTGCGCCTACCTCCTCTCGAATCTCAACATTCGCACCATCCAATGTGCCAATGGTCAGAGCACCATTCAACGCAAACTTCATATTGCCAGTGCCTGAGGCTTCTTTGCCAGCAAGAGAGATTTGCTCAGCCAGATCCCCAGACGGATAAATCATCTGGCTGTTCTTGACATTAAAGTTCGGGAAGAAGACCACCTTCAGCTTGTCCTTTGTATCTGGGTCTGCATTTATCACCCCTGCTATGGAATTGATGAGCTTTATGATGAGCTTTGCCATAAAATAGCCAGGCGCTGCCTTGCCACCAAAGATAAAGGTGCGTGGAGTAATCTCAAGATGAGGGTTCTTCTTCAGCTTCAAATAGATGGAGATGATGTGTAAGCAGTTCAGATGCTGGCGCTTGTATTCATGAATGCGTTTTACCTGTACATCAAAGAGAGAGTCTGGGTCAACCACGATGCCAGTCCGCGACTTAATCTGCCTTACCAGTAACACCTTTGCCTCATACTTTGCCCTATGCCATTGCTGGCAAAAGTCAGGGTCATCTGCTGCTTCTTCCAACTGCCGAAGCTCACTTAAGTCCTTTATCCATTTGTCACCGATGCGATTGGTTATGAGCTGGGTCAATCCGGGATTACTCAGCACCATGAAACGTCTCGGCGTGATACCATTTGTCTTATTGCTGAACTTCTCAGGCCACAGATCATAGAAGTCTTTCAGTAGATCCTGCGTCAGTAATTTTGAGTGTAACGCTGCCACACCATTGATGGCGTGACTGCCAACACAAGCTAAGTTCGCCATCCGCACATACCGCTGGCCGCTCTCACCAATCAACGACAGCCTTTGTACTTTGTTCTCATCACCTGGGTAACGCTGCCGAACTATAGTCAAAAATCTATGGTTTATCTCATAAATGATCTCAAGGTGGCGCGGCAGTATCTGGTTAAAAAGGCTTACTGGCCATTTTTCCAAGGCTTCAGACAATAGCGTGTGGTTAGTATAGCCAAAGGTTTGCTCTGTAATCTCCCAAGCCTGTTGCCAGTCCATCTGGTGCTCGTCAACCAATAGTCGCATAAGCTCAGCTACAGCTATGGAAGGATGTGTATCATTAAGCTGAACAGCATATTTCTGATGGAATCCTGCCAATGAGGTCTCACGCTGCAAATATATCCGAATCATATCCTGCAAGGAAGCAGAGATGAAGAAATACTGCTGCTTGAATCGCAGTTGTTTTCCAGCCATAGGCTCATCGTTTGGATAGAGCACCTTGGTGATGTTTTCAGAGACTATCTTCTGATCCACTGCCTTGTAATAGTCGCCGACATTAAACGACTGAAGATCAAATGATTCGCAAGCCTCAGCCTTCCATAGCCGCAGAAAATTGGCAGTCTTCACTTGATATCCAGAAATGGGTGTGTCATAGGCAATACCTTTGATGATGTGGTCTGGTATCCAACGCACCAGATGTCTCCCTTTTGAATCTAATAAGTGCTCGGTCTTGCCGCCAAACTGGACATTAAAGGTTATTTCAGGTCGTGGGATCTCCCAAGGGTTGCCGAGCCGCAGCCATTTGTCTGTTGTCTCAATCTGCCAACCATCACGAATCTCCTGATTGAAGATGCCAAACTCATAGCGGATACCATACCCAATGGCTGGAAAGCGTAAAGTAGAGAGCGAGTCCAGATAACAAGCTGCTAACCTGCCCAGGCCGCCGTTGCCCAGCCCTGGTTCTTCTTCTTGTTCAAACAGATCACTCAAGTTTAGCCCGAGTTCTTCCACAGCCTGTTTTACTTCGTCATAGATGCCCATGTTGATGAGGTTATTTCCAAGTTGTGGGCCAAGCAAGAATTCTGCAGAAAGATAACAGACTGTGCGGCTTCCTTTTTCAAGATAAGTCTGAGCGGTCTGAATCCAGCGAGCCAGCAATCGATCCCTGACCGTGTATGCCAAGGCAAGATAGTAGTCATTGAGCGAGGCTACTTTCGGGAATCTGGCTTGCATATAATAAAGATTGTCTAATATAGCTTGTTTAAGGATAGAGACGCTCAAGCCAGTTCGCACTATTTCACCGCTGGTTTGCTCTGTCTCTTGGATAGTTGATTCTGTCATAAAATAATCTATTATATTTTAAGGAGAGAGATGAGTTCTTTGACCATCTCCTCGCCTGTTCCAGAGAGAATGCAGGTGCCTTCTCTTTTGGGAGGAGCAAATATCTTGATGACCTGGGTAGCAGAGCCAGATAGACCACAGAGATTTGGCTCAATATCAATATCCGTTGCAGAGAGCTTTGGAATCTCCGCCTTTTTTGCCAACATCTTTCTTTTCAGAGATGGCATCCTTGGCTCGTTTGCCTCTTTTGTGACGGTGATAAGTGCTGGAAGTCTCACCTCAATCTTCTCTATGCCATCTTCCAACTCCCTCTTTACTATTATCATCTTTCCATCTACATCTAAAGGTGCCGAAACATAAGAAATATGAGGAATACCAAGCATCTCAGCTAATTCTGGTCCTGTCTGGGCTGTATCTCCATCTATAGCCTGTTTTCCACAAATGATAAGGTCAAAATCTCCAATTTTTCTTATGGCTCTGCTCAATGTCCAAGCTGTGGCCAATGTATCTGAGCCAGCAAAGAGCCTGTCTGTAATAAGATACCCAGAATCTGCCCCAAGGGATATGGCTTCTTTCAAAGCCTCTTCTGCCTGAGGAGGCCCCATTGTTATCACTACCACCTCGCCTCCATACTTCTCCCTTAATTCAACACCTGCCTCAATAGCATTTTGGTCAAAAGGGTTGATGATAGCACTAGCACCTTCTCTTATTAAAGTATTTGTCTTTGGGTCTATCTTGATGTTCCCTGTCTCTGGAACCTGTTTTATGCAGACAATAATCTGTCGAGTAGACATCTCTTCAACCTCCTTTATTTAGTGTTACAGCAAAGTGAAAATGTCCTATTCTTAGCAAAATAGAAATGTCCTGTTTATACAT
The DNA here is from genome assembly GCA_020061965.1 of bacterium. Taxonomy (GTDB): domain Bacteria; phylum UBA9089; class UBA9088; order UBA9088; family JAGUXG01; genus JAGUXG01. Next base: position 230 of record JAGUXG010000149.1, on the reverse strand, counting down.
TAAACTTTAAATAATCTTTTTTCTTTTTGATAGTTTATATGGATTTATCTTAAATCTCCTCCAGGGATGATCTAGTGGAGGAGTATAAATTCCTATTTTTCTCTACCCTTGATGCAAGATTATCTTTTTGCTCTAAATTAAACCTTTCATCTTAAATTTTTCTCCATTTTTTATGCGGAAAATAGGAATTTGAAGATTTTTTCTTTAATTTCCCATTTTCCTTTCAATTT
>JAGUXG010000226.1 GCA_020061965.1 bacterium | reverse complement strand
TTTTCGCATAAAAAATGGAGAAAAATTTAAGATGAAAGGTTTAATTTAGAGCAAAAAGATAATCTTGCATCAAGGGTAGAGAAAAATAGGAATTTCAAAACTTGAGCAAAATCTGCTGTTTTTCTCGACCAATAATCTTAAGTTCAAATGTCAAAATCCAAATGTCAAATCAATGTCAAATTCCCAAATGTCAAAGGGTTTTGGTCATTTGAACTATTGAAGATATCTAAAAACTACGCTACGGAACACACGGCCGTATACTTTGTAGCATAAATTTTGGAATGGAAATGAAAGGATTACTTTCTGCAATAAGGTTTTTGACAATTATTCCCATTGGAGAAAAAGGGATAAAGGAAGAAGAACTGGCTCAATCTATTCCTTTCTTTCCTTTGGTTGGCTTGATGATAGGTGGGTTGTTGGTTGCTGTAAAGTATCTTGCAAGCAGGTTCTTCTCTCCTGATATTACCTCTCTTTTGGTGGTTGGATTCTGGGCAGCCTTGACAGGCTTTCTTCATCTTGATGGCTTCTGTGACACAGTTGATGGCATTTGTGGAGGCAGAAATAAGGAAGAGGTTATGCGAATAATGGAAGAGCCTAATATTGGAGCAAAGGGTGCAGTGGCTCTGGTCTTTCTCATCTTATTGAAAACCTTTTCTGTCGGAGGGGCATCTACTTTTGGCTTACTCATTGCTCCAATGATTGGCAGATGGGCTATAGTGGCAGCCTCGGCAACATCTTCTTATCCCAAATCTTGCGGTCTGGGGAAGATATTTATCGAAAGATGCAAAAAGAAGGAAGTCCTTCTTGCCACATTGATAATGATCGTCATAGGGATAGTCTTGTTTGGGTTAAAATTCTCTTGTCTTTTGGGGGTTGCATTGACTATAATTTTGCCATTTGTTCTTTATATTAAAAAGAAGATAGGCGGAATGACAGGGGACACACTGGGTGCCCTAAGTGAGGTGGTCGAGGTTGCAACCCTTTTATCTATTGGCTTCATATCTTGCTGATCTAATCTTTGGTGACCCAGAAAGACTTCCTCATCCAGTGAGAGGGATGGGGAAAATGATAGGTTTTCTGGATAATAGATTGGCCAGAAGCCGAATAAGTGGTGTAATATTGGCTTTTGTTGTGATTGGGGTGAGTGCTTGTCTTGCCTATTTATTGGTTAAGCTGAGTCCAATCTTAGGAATATATTTAGGCTATACCACCCTTTCCGTAAAGGATTTACAGGTCAAGGCAAGGGCAGTTATGAAGGAGGATTCTATTGCTGAGGCTCGCAAGTATCTTGCCATGATTGTAGGAAGAGATACACAAAATTTAGACAAAGAAAGGATAGTGACAGCCACAATAGAAAGCATCGCCGAAAGCACTAATGACGGCATTGTGGCGCCCCTTTTCTATCTTACTCTAGGAGGCCCGGTTGCAGCTATCTCTTACAAGGCCATAAACACCCTTGATTCGATGGTAGGATATAAAAATGAAAGATACCTCCATTTTGGCTGGTTTTCTGCTAAGTTAGACGATATAGCCAATTTTATTCCAGCCCGGATCAGCGGGTTTTTAATATCAATATCTTCAGGAAAGCGGTTTATACAATCTCTTAAGACAATGGCAAAAGACTCAAGAAAGCATGCCTCTCCAAACAGTGGGGTATCCGAGGCAGCTATGGCAGGAGCGTTAGGGATAAGATTAGGAGGCGAATGGTCTTATCAAGGAAAGATTATTAAGCGGCATTATATTGGAGAAGAAAAAAGGCAGGTTCAGCCTTCTCTCATAAATGAGGCATTAACTATAAGCCTTATTGTCTCTATTCTAATGGTCTCTTTGGGAGTGCTCTTTCGATGGTTGATTTAGCTGCCCACGGCGGGGATGTTTATAGATATGGAGATGGCATGGTTGATTTTAGTGCAAATATCAACCCTTTAGGCTTGCCACCAGGTATAAAAAAGGCTATTTATAGCAATCTTGATAAGATTCTCTACTACCCTGATCCTGCGGCAAGAAATGTAGGGCAGAAGATTGCCGAATACTGGGGGATAGCCGAAGATAATATCCTTTTGGGTAATGGCTCGGCTGAACTTATTTATCTTATCTTCTCTTGTTTTCGACCAAAGACTACATCTATACCCATCCCAACATTTTCAGAATATGAACTTGCCGCAAAGAATGTAGAAAGCAAAATACGATTCTTAAAACTTGAGGAAAAAGAGGGTTTCAGGTTCAAGGAAAACCCTTCTTGTGATATCCTCTTTCTTTGTAATCCCAACAACCCAACCGGCAACCTCCTTTTTAAAAATTTGAAGGTGGCTGAAAGGTTAGTCGTTGTTGATGAGTGCTTCATGGATTTTTTGCCTGACCAAAAAGATCATACCTCAATCTGGAAGGCAGCCAAGAGCAGAAATCTGATTGTGCTTCGGAGCTTCACCAAGTTTTTTGCCATACCGGGGTTAAGGATAGGGTATCTGATTGGACATAGAGAGATGGTGGAGAAACTAAGGCGGTATCAGCCTCCCTGGAGCACCAATTGCTTAGCCCAGATAGCCGCAGGGCTGATCCTAAACGAGACAGGGTATATCGAAAAGACCCATCGCCTCATAGAGAAAGAAAGGGATTTTTTATTTGAACAACTGGCCAAAATCGACGGCTTAAAACCCTATCCCTCGGTGGCGAATTTTCTTTTGGTAAAGACAAAAAAGGGTTCGCTTAACTTAAAGGAATCTCTCATCAAAAGGCAGATACTTATAAGAAATTGCAGCAATTTCAGGGGGCTCTCTGATAGATATATCCGGGTGGCCGTCCGTTCTCATAAGGAAAATTTGCAGCTTCTTGCTGGGCTGGCTGAGGTATTATGAAGCAGTTGAAGGAGAGGCTGATTGAGTCTGTCCAAAGGAATAGGGCTTCTGCTCTGCTCCTTTCTGGTGGCCTGGATTCGGCTATTTTGGCAAGCATTGATCCTAAGATTATGGCAATCACGGTAAGACTTTCCGAATATGGAGAGGACAAAGGGTATGCTAGCCAGGTGGCGGGGTTTCTCAAGGTAAAACATCATCAAAGGGTTGTAGATATTGATGAGGCCATAGATTCCATTCCAGAGGTAATAAGGATACT
>JAGUXG010000158.1 GCA_020061965.1 bacterium | reverse complement strand
TCGTAAGTTGTTGAATTTCAATAGGTTAAAGAAAAAACACTTCAGATGAGTAAATAGTTACTCATATTTTATTGGGGGGTGTCAAGTAGATACCCCTAAAAAACTATTATCCAGATGATTGATAGTGTGCCTTTGCCTGTTTGTCACTATGTTAGAGTTGTCCAGATGTCGCTCTCTTTCCAGAGAAGCTGCTTTTTCGGTATGTGAGAGTAAGAAGGAGAGAGTATATAGAGACCTCGGTTCAGTCAACTGACAGGGAAGTTCACTATTTCAAAGAACTCAAGCTAAGATACTCTGTAAATCTAAATTTGCACCAAAAATAGGTTGCATAGATTTTATGCATCGGTTTATTATGTGTAAATAAAAAATTTGCAGAGGCAGATTAGATGAAAGGCTTTCCAAAGCATATTGCTGTAATTATGGATGGAAATGGAAGATGGGCACAGATGAGGGGTCTTCCAAAGATTTTTGGCCACAGGGAAGGAATGAAGACTGTCAAGAGGATAGTGAAGGCAGCCAATGAGATGGGAATAAAGGTTCTCACTCTCTATACCTTCTCTACTGAAAATTGGAAGAGGTCTGAAAAAGAGGTGTCCAGTTTAATCTCCCTGTTCTGTAAATTTATAGGCAAAGAGATAGATGAGTTGGAGAAAGAGGGTGTCAGAATGACGGTCTCTGGAGATATCAACTTATTTCCCAAAAAAATGATAGACTTATTGAATAAAACCGTAGATAGGCTTGAGAAAAACAAGGGGCTCATTCTGAATATCGCCTTGAATTATGGAGGAAGGGATGAGATAATAAGGGCAACAAGAAGGATAGTTCAAGATGTAGCTCAAGGCAAGATTTCTGCTGACCAGATAAACGAGCCTCTCTTTTCATCCTATCTTGATACGCAGGGTCTTCCTGACCCTGACCTTCTTATCAGAACAAGCGGTGAGATGAGAATAAGCAACTTTTTGCTCTGGCAGATAGCTTATACTGAAATCTGGATAACGCCGGTGCTTTGGCCTGATTTTACGAAAGACGACTTTCTTTCTGCTATCAATGATTATGAGTCAAGGCAAAGGAGGTTTGGAGGAAGATGAGTTGGCAGAGGTTTCTTCCACCTGCACTTTTCTTTCCATTTCTGGCTTATGTTGTCTTCTTAAGAGAACCTGTCTTCTTTACTATACTTATTGGTGCAGTCGTAGTTCTTGGATTGCTTGAATTCTATAATATGGTTCAAAAAGAGGACTGGTGGTTCCTGGGATTGTTCTTTGGCATCATCATAGTTGGTCAAGCTCATCAAAACGAGTTCTCTAAAATAGCAGGGGGTATAGTTTATACATTCATTTCAGCCTTCTTGATACTTGGCTTGATTAGACCCTTCCTTATCGCCTATATAAGCAGGTTCAGCATAATTGCCATAATCTTTGGCATTGGGTATGTTGCCTTTTTTATATCCCATCTAATTTTGATAAGGAATATGGAAGAAGGAAGGCAGCTTCTTCTCTATCTTTTTTGTGTGGTCTGGGCATCTGATGGCGGCGCATACTTGATAGGAAGAAGGTTTGGAAGATACAAAGGAATATTTAAGGTAAGTCCAAATAAGTCCATTGAGGGACTATTAGGAGGTCTTGCTGGTTCTCTCGCCTTCTCTCTTTTTTTGGGAGGAAGTATTGGTCTGAATGGATTGGAATCTTTTGTAATGGGTCTTTTGCTCTCTTTGGTTGCTCTCTTGGGCGACCTTGTTGAATCGTCTTTCAAAAGAAATGTTGGTGCCAAAGACTCTGGCAATTGGATTATGGAATATGGCGGCATATTAGATGTTTTTGACTCAATCATTCTTTCTGCTCCTTTCTTTTATTATCTCTATCTCTTCGGATTGGGGGCTTAGCGCAGTTGGGAGCGCGCATCCTTCGCATGGATGAGGTCAGGGGTTCGAATCCCCTAGCCTCCATTATGTTTTTTTGATAAGAGAACAAAAAAATATAAATTATGAAAGAGTCTATTCTGATAAAAGGGGTTCGTTTTCTTGATGGCAGGGTTTCTTATGTTCTGACAAAAAATGGGGCTGAAAGGAAGATTGAAGGAGAAGGTTGGTTGGCTGTTCCAGGATTTATTGACCTTCATACCCATATTAGGGAGCAAGGAATAGGCACAGAGACTCTCCAGACAGCCACAAGTGCAGCCAAGGCAGGTGGTTTTACTACTTTATGTATGATGCCAAATACTGTTCCTCCCATAGACAGCGTCCAAAGGCTTAGAGAGCTTAAACAAAAGATAATAGAGAGAGCCTTAGTCTCTGTCCTTCCTATTCCTTCTATAGCCATTGGCATGGGAGATTCAGAGCTAGCTGATATAGAAGGGTTTGCCAAAGAAGGGGTCTTTGCTATCTCTGATGATGGCCATACCATTTATAACCTCTCCCTTTTAAGGGAGGCATGCCTTGAGGCAAAGAGGCTTGGTCTCCTCGTTATCCTCCATGCAGAAGAGGATGGAAAGGAGCCTGAGGCTATTGAGAAGAGGATAGAACTTGCCTATCAGACAGGTGTGAGGTTGCATATTGCTCATATCTCTACAAAAGATGGGGTAGGATTGGTGAGAGAGGCAAAGAAGAGCAGGATAGATGTGACTTGTGAAGCAACACCACACCATTTTACCCTGACAGAGAATGATATAAGGGATACAAATTTCAAGGTCAATCCAAGGCTCAAGTCCTATAAAGATAGGGAGGCAATAAGAGAAGGTCTGGCTGATGGAACTATAGATATTATTGCGACAGACCATGCACCTCACACAAAGGAGGCAAAAGAATGTGGATGGAATGTGGCAGCCCCTGGAATGGTCGGGCTTGAGACCTGCCTCGGTCTTGTCTGGACAGAGCTTGTTCATAAGGGTATCCTACGAGAGAAAGAAGCCATAGAAAAACTTGTTACTAATCCAGCAAAGATGATAGGAAGTAAGGTGGATGAGACAAATCTTATCCTTATTGACCCAGAGAAAGAATGGATAGTCAATCCCCTTGATTTCAAATCCGAAGGCAAAAATACCCCGTTTTCTGGCAGAAGATTAAAGGGAATGGTCGTTTATTGTTGTTCTATAGCGTAAAAAAATTACGCCAAATAATACACGGACGTGTATGCTGAAGCATAGATTTTATATGAAATATAAAGATAGAAGATTGGAAGATATAGCGTCTCGGGTGTGTGAAGCAAGTATTGAGATGGAGGATGCCATTTATTTGACAACATCTCCTATCTTTGAGCTTTTGTTCTGGGCAAACCTTATCAGGGAGAGGTTTAAGGCCAAAAAGATTGATACCTGTAGCATTATCAATGCCAAGAGCGGCAGGTGCCCAGAGGATTGTAAATTCTGTGCTCAGTCAGCCCATTATAAGACTGAAGTAGCTCAATATCCACTTGTAAGTAGAGAAAAGGTTATAGAATCTGTCCATTCAGCCAGATTTTCAAAACGCTTTGGCATAGTCACCAGCGGCAGGTCACTCAAAGAGGATGAGATAGAGAAGGTGTGTGAAATGATAGAGGCTATAAAGACCAATATCTCTCCCTGTGCCTCGCTTGGAAGGCTTACCCGTGATTATGCTAATCGGCTTAAATCAGTAGGCCTGGCAAGGTATCACCATAACCTTGAGACATCAGAGACCTTCTTTGCCAAGATATGCACAACCCATACCTATAAGGAGAGGATAGAGAGTATTGAGGTAGCAAAATCAGCAGGTTTAGAAGTCTGCTCAGGTGGAATATTCGGTCTTGGAGAGGGATGGAACGATAGGATCAGTCTTGCTTTTAAGCTCAGAGAGCTTGAGATAGACTCTATCCCTCTGAATTTCCTGAATCCTGTCTCTGGCACACCACTGGGAGAGCGAGAGAGATTGTCGCCTTTTGAGGCACTACGGATAATAGCTATATTCAGATTCATCCATCCAAAGAGGGATATAAAGATAGGTGGTGGCAGAGAGGTAACCTTAAGAGACCTGCAAAGCTGGATGTATTATGCTGGTGCAAATGGCGTTATGATTGGAAACTACCTGACCACAACTGGCAGACCGCAAGAAGAAGATATAAGGTTGATAGAAGACCTTGGGCTTTGTGTCTATGGATAAATTTTACATGAGAGAGGCAATTAGACTGGCTAAGAAAGGTCTTGGCAGAACAAGCCCAAATCCAGCAGTAGGGGCTGTGATAACAAGAAATGGCAGGATTGTTGGAAAGGGCTGGCATAAGAAAGCAGGCTCACCGCATGCCGAGATAGAGGCTTTGTCTTCTGCAAAAAGATTGGCAAAGGACGGGACACTCTATGTCAATCTTGAGCCTTGCTCACATTATGGAAGGACTCCTCCCTGCACAGAGGCTATTATCAAGGCAGGAATAAGACGGGTTGTCTGCTCTATACTTGACCCAAACCCTGTAGTCTCTGGGATAGAAGCCTTGCAGAAAGAAGGAATCATCGTTGATGTTGGACTTTTCGCCAAGGAAGCAACAGAGCTTAATGAGCCATACCTCAAGTATATAACTATCAAAAGACCTTATCTCCTGCTGAAGGTAGCCATAAGCCTTGATGGAAGGATCACTTCGCCAGCAGAAAGATGGATAAGCTGCGAAAAGAGCAGAAGGCTTGTCCATAAGATGAGGGCTCAAATGGATGCAGTCTTAGTTGGAAGGGGGACAATTATAAAGGATGACCCAGAGCTTACTGTGCGGCATGTTTTGGGAAGGAATCCAACGTGCATAATCTTGGGTGGCGATATTCCTCTTGAGTCAAAGATATTCAAGGCAGAAAGAAGGGTGATTATCGCTACAACAAAAGAGATAAGCCTGAATAAAGCCGAGATTTTAGTGACAAAGGCAAAGGATGGGCTGGTTGATCTTAATGATTTAATGGATAAACTTGGAAAAATGGGAATCTACTCCATCTTTTTGGAGGGTGGAAGAAAGATAATCACCTCATTTCTCAGGGAAGGATTAGTAGATAGAGCAGTCTTCTTTATCTGTCCAAAGGTTATCGGTGAAGATGGGTTGGCGATGACAGAGACGCTTCCTTTTCCCATCACCTTTTCAGGCATAAAGACAAAAAGGATAGGAGAGGATATTATGGTCTCAGGCAAGGTGAGATAGGATGCAGATTTTTATAATACTCCTCAAACATTAGGTAACCGTTCAGCCACCACTTCCAACACCTTGATAGATTAGGCAATAATGTATGTGTTTAGGTGAAAAAGAGATGAATTTGAAAAATAACCAAGATACAAGAAACAATGACCAAACAATAACCAAATCTCAATAACCAAACAAAAAGGTTAGAGAATATGATTATGTTTGGTGATTGGTTATTGGATATTGAGATTTGTTTGTATCTTGGAGCT
>JAGUXG010000078.1 GCA_020061965.1 bacterium | reverse complement strand
TTTATGCGAAAAATAGGAATTTGAAGATTTTTTCTTTAATTTCCCATTTTCCTTTCAATTTGTTAAACCTTATCAAAGGGTGCGGAAAATGGGAAATTGTTCTTCCTTCATTCAGACACCGAGGACTACCAGACAACATGAACAGTTACAGATGATAAAAGCATTTACTCTCTTCCTCTCCTTGGTGAAGTTTGAGCACACTATCTTTGCCTTGCCTTTTGCCTATCTTGGAGGTATCTTGGCATATAGAGGAATATTCCTTTTGCATACTTTCGTCTTCTTGACATTGGCTATGATAGGTGCCAGGACAGCTGGGATGGCTTTGAACAGGCTTTTGGACAGAAAGATAGATGCTAAAAACCCAAGGACAGCAAACAGGGTTCTACCAAAAGGACTGATCTCTATCTGGCAGGTTTGGTTATTGGTCTTTACTTCTCTTACCCTCTTCTTCTTCTCTGCTTATAAGCTCAACGGACTCTGTCTTATCCTCTCACCCATAGCCCTTATACTCCTCGTCTCTTACTCCTACCTCAAAAGGCTCACTTGTCTGACACACTTTGGAATAGGTCTGGTTCTGGCTTGCGCTCCAATCGGAGGATGGATAGCCATAAAAGGGAGTGTAGCTATATTGCCAATAGTATTAGGGGTTGGTGTCTGTTTTTGGGTAGCAGGATTTGACATTATTTATGCCACCCAGGATTTAGAGTTTGACCAGAAAGAGGGAATACACTCAATCCCTGTCTCTTTTGGAATAAAGAATGCTTTAGTTATCTCAAGGATATCTCATCTTATCGCCATCATCTCCTTTATACTTACTGGCATTTTGGGAAAGATGGGTTTATTCTATTGGGCTGGTATTTTAGGGATAAGCATTTTGCTCATTTATGAACATAGCCTTATCTCGGAGACTGACCTTTCAAAGGCAAATAAGGCTTTCTCTGTCAATAGCCTTATCAGTATAATCCTATTTATTTCAGTAGTAGCAGATTTTGGATATAGTAACACCTAAAAATAATTCTGGACAAAAGAGAGCAAAAGGGCTATATTTTACCAGCTAAAATTAGAAGAAAAGATATGGTTAAATTACTACTCATCTATCTTTTGCTCCTATCTACACTTGGTCTCGCCACCCCAAAAGATGTTTACGAAGAAGGAGAAGAGCTCCTATCTGAGGGCAGAACCTCAGAGGCTATTGCCAAATTCCTCTTGGCCATCAAGCAAAATCCTTATTACAAAGAGGCATATTATAAATTAGGCAAGGTCTATTCTGAGAAAGGGGATTACAAAAAGGCAATTCTATACTTCAAAGAGGCAATAAAGGTCGATAAAGATTACCTTGATGCCTTAAATCTGCTTGGATTGGCTTATGAAGCAGATGACCAGATAAGCCTTGCTTTGTCTTGCTACCAAAGAAGTCTAAAGATTGACCCGCTTAATGTGACCAGCCGCTATAACTTGGCTGAAGCCTTCTATAAAAGTGGCAGGAATGAAGAGGCTATCTTTGAATACAAGAAGATAATAGAGATTGACCCTGATTGTATCCTTGGATGGATTGGCCTTGGCACTATTTATTGGAAAGAAAAGGGCTTAATTGATGAAGCAATAAATTGCTTTAAGGAGGCAGAAAAGATTGATCCTGCCTCTTCTCTTCCTGATATAAACCTCGGCTCCTTATATTTTGGCCAAAAGAAGTTAGATACAGCTGAGGGTTTCTATAAAAAGGCTCTGGGAAAAGATAGGGACAATCTTTATAGCCTGAAAAGATTAGGGGAGATATACCTTATCAAGAAAGAGTATCAGAAGGCAACCAATATCTATAAGAGGCTTTCAGGTCTCCTACCAGATGACCCTGTTATCTATTATACCTTAGGCATAATCAGTGAGAATCAGGGAGAGTATGGGACTGCAAGCAGTTTTTATGACAAAAGCCTCTCCCTTTCTAATCAAGAGGAGACCACTTGTTTTCGAAGAGATAGGATAATATTAGAAAAAGAGAAAGAGTCTGTCTATTCGCAGGTTAGGCGAAACTCTGCTGCTGCCCATTTTTCTTTGGGCGAATATTATTTTAAGGAGAGGTTTATTCCACTTGCTCTTTATGAGTACAAAACCTCTGTTTTGCTGAACCCTCAGGATAGCCAGACAAGGTATAAGTTAAGCCGGGTTTATGAAACAGAGGGGATGCTCTCTTCTGCTGTTGATGAGATGATGAAAGCGCTGGAGCTTTCTTCAACAAACAAGCTTTATATTGATTATTTAGAGAAGATATACTTCAAGCACAAAAGAAGCTTTATCTTTACTGAAGGAATAGATATATCTGAGCTTCCGCCACCTTCAATCTCCATCTTTATCCCTAGGTTTATTCAGAAAGAGGTGATTCATCAGGAGATTTCCGAATTTACCGAGCATCTTTTTTCTTCCCTTTTGCCTTCTTCTCAAATACAGGCAATCTACGAAAAGAATGAATTAGAAAAAGGGGATGCAATTAAGAAGGCTGTCGCCTCCTCTGCCAATTTTCTTCTTTTAGTAGAGATAGAAGAGGAGAAGGATACGGTGCGATTAAACTCTTCTTTGATTGACCTTGCTAATCTTTCCGAGGTATTTAATATTGTCTCAATAGGTAATGGAAAGAATAAGATAAAAGAGGCTGTTTTGCACCTTAGCGAAAAGGTGACAGAAGCTGTCCCAATCTGCGGAAGTATCTTTAAGATAGAAGGGGACAAGGTCTGGATAAATATTGGACAGAGGCTCTCTGATAAGGATACTATGGCTATCATTGAAAAAGGAAAAAAGATTGGGGAACTTAAGATAACCCAGATTAGTGCCTTGGTTTCAAAAGCGAGAGTCTCTACGCCTGGGACAGAAGAGTTTTTGCGTCTTGGTCAAGAGGTGAGATTCATACGAAAGAAGTAACTATAATCGTTGATATAAATCCTGATACATCAAGCTCATTTTCCGAGCTTGGCTCTTTGGTCAAGACAGCCGGAGGAGAGGTTTTGGCAAGAGTCATTCAGAAAGGAAGACCAAATTCAGCTTTTGTCTTAAGGAAAGGGAAACTTGCCGAATTAAAGGAGTTGTGCGAAAGGTTTAAGGCAAGGCTGATTGTCTTTAACCAAGAGCTTTCAGGGACTCAAATAAGGAATCTTGAGGAAGAGTTAGAGACAAAGGTTTTAGATAGAACAGGCATAATCCTTGACATATTTGCTCAAAGAGCGCAAACACGCGAGGCAAAACTTCAGGTAGAGCTTGCCCAGGCTCAATATATCCTTCCAAAACTCACAGGTTCCAGTTGGCATCTGTCAAGACTGGGTGGTGGGATTGGAACAAGAGGTCCTGGAGAGACAAAACTTGAGTATGATAGAAGAAAAATACGAGAGAGAATATCCGCTCTGAAGAAGGCTATAAATTTGGTGAAAAAAGAGAGGATAGAGCAGAGAAAGAAGAGAAAAAAAACTTTTTTGAGTGCAGCTATTGTTGGTTATACCAATGCAGGCAAGTCAACCCTGTTTACAAGGCTTACAAAAAAGGAGGTCTTTGCTGATAATCTTCTCTTCGCTACCCTTGACCCAACAACCTCAAAGATAAGGGTAGAAGGGATAGATATAACCCTTACAGATACAGTCGGTTTTATCCAAAACCTTCCTACCTTCCTTATCTCAGCATTTTCTGCCACGCTCCTTGAGGTGAAAGAATCGGATATTATCATTCATGTTGTTGATCTGAGCAACCCTGATTTCAGACAGCAGTTAAGGTCAGTTGAAGAAATTTTAGAAGGGTTAGGAGCTTCCGCAATCCAGAGAATAACAGTCTTTAATAAGATAGACCTTGTGGATAGGCATCTTTTTGGGCAGGTCAGACAGGGCTTTTCAAACAGTGTCGCTATCTCCAGCCTGTCAGGCGAAGGAATAGAGGAGCTTCTTGTTCAG
>JAGUXG010000243.1 GCA_020061965.1 bacterium | reverse complement strand
TTTTTAGTTGTCATAGTTGTCGGGATTTTTTTGCCATTAACGGTGCTATCTCCAATTATGATTGCTAACTTGCCATTTGGTTTTAATGCCCAGAAGATATTTTTTATGGATTCCTTTAAATCCTCATAATACATAGCAACCCTTGGAGGTAATCCTCTATAGTTACCTTTTGCCTGTCCGTTATTTTTCATTCCTAAATATTTGGATTCAATCTTTTTCATATCTGCACCAAGATAATCGTAAGCAATTTTGTCTTTTCCAACATAGTCTATAGAAAAATAGTAAGGGGGACTTGTAATGCAGGCATCAAACTTTTCTTCCATTTTATTCAGGTTTTTTAGTTCAAGTATATCACCTTCTATAATACTGGCTGGCTCAAATTTAAGGCTATATTTTTCTTTAATCTGCATAGTCTTTTTATAGCAATCTTTTATGTAATTTAACTTTTCAATAAAGAGACCTACTTTCCCCTTTCTATTATACCTCGTGGTTCGCACAAAGGCATCTACGGTATCAAAATATACTGCCAACATTAACTTATAAATTAAGGGGTCAGAATATCCCCATTTTTTATTTTCTACAGCCTGTAAAATATCTTGTAGTTCCTTTGGTGTGAAATTGAATTTCTGTCCGGAAATATTGAGTAAATCATTTTTCAATTCAGATAAAATAATTCCCATTGGAGTAACATCTATGCCCACACTTTTAATTCCCATAAGAGAAGCCTCATGAGTAGTAGTTCCAGAACCATTGAAAGGGTCAAGAAGAAGTGAATCAGAATTTAACTTAAAGGTATTTATTATAGTTCGTACAACTCTTGGATAGAATTTGCCTTTATAAGGGTAAAGATTATGAAAAGCGTATGCATTAGTATCGCCAAATTTATCCACCAAGTCACTATAAAAGGTTGCTTCCCCTTTAACTTTTTCAAGGTGGGCAACTCTTAACCTTATAAATTCTTCATCGCCCTTGAGACTAACTACCCTATTTACAGGGTCAATTGTATATTCATCAGTTAATCCCTGTAATTCCAAATCTAAAAATTCTAAATCAGCCAATGTCTGCATCCAAAACCCAAATATGGTATCTCCTTTAGGAAGAATATACTTTGCAAATTCCTTAGCGTAAGCCTCCATAATCTCTTCATAAGATGGGAACTCATAACTACCAAACATAGTAGATTGTTTTGTCATCAGCTTTTTAGTTTCAGTAATCATATATTTTCTTCATTCAACTAAAGCCTTTCCATAAGCATCCCTTGTAGCTATTTTATCCATTTTCTATCTCAGTAATTGCCTGTTTTGCTTCTTCTTTTGTTGGAGCAACACCATGCCATTCAGCCTTTCCTTCCATAAATGAGACACCCTTTCCTTTTATAGTGTGAGCTATAATCATACTTGGTTTGGGCGATACCTTTGTCTCCTCGCAAGCATTGATAATCTCTTCAATCCTATGTCCATTTATCTCCTTCACATCCCAGCCAAATGCCTCCCATTTCAGCTTCACTGGTTCAATTCCCATTATATTCTCCACCCTTCCATCTATCTGAAGTTTATTGTAATCCAAGAAGGCAGTAAGATTTCCGAGCTTATAATGAGCAGCAGACATTGCTGCCTCCCAGACTTGACCCTCCTGTATCTCTCCATCACCAAGTAAGGTATAGATACGACAGCAATTTTTGTCTATCTTGGCTGAAAGTGCCATACCGCAAGCAACAGAAAAGCCTTGACCAAGAGAGCCTGTTGAGACCTCAATTCCTGGTGTAGTAAGCATATCAGGATGTCCCTGAAGGATACTTCCCAATTTTCTGAGGGTTTTCAGGTGACTTACATCAAAGTATCCGCTCAAAGCAAGGGCAGAATATAAGGTTGGGCAACAATGACCCTTTGAAAGGATAAATCTGTCTCGGTCAGGCCAAGCAGGCTCGTCTGGTCTATGTTGCATTATATGGAAATAAAGCGAAGTGATTATCTCAACCGAGGAGAGACAGCCCCCTGGATGTCCAGACCCAGCCTCTGTAATCATTTCAATAATAAGTCTTCTTATTGCTTTTGTCTTCTCTTTTAAGTAGCTTTCCATAGAGAACAAATTATACTTAGAGATAAATCATCGTGTCAATAGAGAAAAGGGAATTTGCAGAACTTCCCCAACTTTTGCAAAAGTTGAGGAAGCTCTGAAGAAATATATTGACAGGAGAAGAGGATAAGTTTATACTAACTGTTATGCCAACAATTAATCAGCTTATCAAGCATGGAAGAAAACAAATAAAGAAGAAGAAGAAGGCCCCTGCCTTAAAACAGTGTCCTCAGAGAAAGGGTGTCTGTATCAGGGTTTATACTGTCACACCAAAGAAACCAAACTCTGCCTTACGAAAGGTTGCGAGGGTGAGACTCACTTCTGGCCATGAGGTTACAAGTTATATTCCAGGCATCGGTCATAATCTCCAAGAGCATTCAGTCGTTCTTGTGCATGGAGGAAGGGTGAAAGACCTTCCAGGGGTGCGATACCACACTATTCGTGGAACATTAGATACGCTTGGTGTTGCCAATAGGAAGAAGGCAAGATCAAGGTATGGTGCCAAGAAACCCAAAAAATGAGAGTTACATTATCTGTTGCCAGAAAAAAGAAACATAATAAGATTCATAAGCTATCCAAAGGCTTTTGGGGGGCAAGGTCAAGGTGGTATAAGATTGCTAAAGAGGCTGTAGCCAGAGCTCATAGATACGCTTATATCTCCAGAAGACTGAAGAAAAGGGATTTCAGGGCTCTTTGGATTGTAAGGATAAATGCTGCATGCAGGCTTTCTGGTCTAACCTATAGTCAATTTATCTCAAAGATGAAGGGGAAAGGAATAGAACTCAACAGAAAAATTTTAGCAGAATTAGCCATAAAGGATCCATCTGCATTCAACTCTTTAGTAGAGAAGGTGAAAGAATAATGCCAAGAAAGAGATATAAAAAACCAGTTCAGAGGCAAAATGACCCTATTTACAGTAGTCTTCTTGTGACAAAATTCATCAATATCATGATGAGAAAAGGAAAGAAGAGTCTGGCCCAAAGAATAGTCTATTCTGCTATCAATATCATTCAGGAAAAGACACAGAAGGACGGTTTTACTATCTTTCAGTCTGCTATTGATAATGTCAGACCAAGGGTGGCAGTGAAGCCAAGGAGGGTTGGTGGTGCAACATATCAAGTTCCACAGGAGGTTAGAAAGAATAGATCCATCTTTCTTGCCTTAAAATGGCTCATAAGCAATGCCAAACTGAGAAAAGGAAAGCCTATGGAAGAGAAATTAGCTCAAGAGCTGATAGATGCTGCAAATAATACCGGAGCCTCCATAAAGAAGAAGCAGGATACCCATAAAATGGCAGAGTCAAACAAAGCCTTTTCCCATTTCAGGTGGTGAAGACCGCAGTCGTTACAGGTGGAGGAAGGGGAATTGGAGCCTCTATTGTCAAAAGGCTTGATGCAGACGGTGTCCAAGTTGCTATCTTTGATCTTAAGTCCACAGATGATTTATCCAGCCAGCTTAAAAATCCATCCAAAGTTATCTCTGTTGATGTAAGCTCTCCAGAAAATGTCAGCTGCGCAATCAAAGAAGTAGTAAATGAATGGGGTCGCCTTGACATTCTGATCAATAACGCTGGGATTACTAAGGACTGCCTGGCTATCAGGATGTCAGATGCTGATTGGCAGAAGGTTTTGGATATAAACCTGAGCGGTGCTTTCTATTGTGCCAGAGAAGCCCTCAAGGTGATGATGAAGCAAAGAGAGGGTGTTATTATCAATATCTCCTCTGTTATTGGGATGAGAGGGAATATGGGTCAGGCAAATTATGCTGCGGCAAAAGGTGGACTTATTGCTCTAACCAAGACATTGGCTAAAGAGATGGCAGAAAGAAACATAAGGGTCAATGCCATAGCCCCTGGATTTATAGATACAGAGATGACCAAGAGACTTCCAATTACTGTAAAGGATGAGATTCTAAAAAGGATTCCTCTCAAGAGATTTGGCAGAATAGATGAGGTAGCAGAGCTTGTTAATTTTTTGACTGGGGCAGAATACATCACCGGACAGGTTATCACAATAGACGGAGGGCTATTTATATAATGGAAAGTAAAAAGACAATAAACAGGATAACTAAGCTTTTTGTCTTGATAGATGATATAGTCCATGTTATTGTGGCCATACTTTTGGTAGGGGCAGCCTTTCTTTTGCTTTATGAGGCAGGATTAGAGTTTCGAGAGGTAAATAAAGAGTCTGCCTTTCAGATGATCTCCGACCTTCTCTTTGTCCTGGTAATTATGGAATTCTTGTGGAGTATTATCAGATATCTGAAGAGACTCTCCTTTTCCATCAAGCCTTTTCTCTATGTAGGGATAATCTCATCAATCAGAGGAATGGTGGTGGTTGAAGCAAAGCTTGCCACAGGCCCTGGCAAAGAGGTTCTTTATTTTCAATTAGCTGAAATATGTGTGGCGGTTCTTGTCGTCTTTATTCTTGTCCTCTCTTTATACCTTCTTTCCAAGACACCTCCAGCTTCTAAAGATGAATAATGAGGTTATTCAGCCTGTTGGTCAAGACAGCATCTTTTATATTTTTTTATCCAATTTTGCTTCCAATCTCTTATTGTCCAGACAAACTCCCCTGGGTCTGGTGTGGTTCTTGTAGCCTTTTTTGGTGTCCAGGAAAGTGGCTTTCGAAGCCAATCCTTTTCTTAATACTTGGCACTGCTCTTCTTTCTAATAGGATATTCTGTAGATTTTTATGTCCTTTTGGCACAATTTCCGATTGTATAAGTAGTATATCAAACAGGGTTGTAAGGTCGCCCCAGGAGAGACTTTTCTATCGACCTTGGGTAAAATGGCTCTTTTTGGTGGTAGTTTTATGGGCAGCCTTTGGTTTGTCCACCCCAGAATTTACTACCTCTGACTGGGCTCCATATCTTTTTGGAATATTTATCTTTCTTTCTGCCTTCAATAATAGATACTGGTGCAGACTTGCCTGTCCTATTGGAACCATCATCTTGCTACTGAATAAAATATCCCATTTTTCTATCAAAATGAAGAAAATCTGTAGTTCTTCTAAATTCATAGTAAATTAAAGCTGAAAAGTCTCTCACCAACTCCAAAGTATGAGATGTAAAAAGCTAATCGCACCACAAAATGTAAGGCGCCTACTGCGACAAAAAAGATTAGAATGAAAAAGCCAAACCTTTCAAGGCAGGCATATCTATTGGAAAGACCAGAGGGTAGAATACCCATCAGGATTTTTGAGCCATCCAAAGGAGGGATAGGCAGGAGGTTGAATATGGCTAATATAAAGTTAACTATCACCACACAGAGAAGAAGATGCTCTAATAGGGTTGATTGTGGAACAAGTCCCAAGCGGAGGATCATAGAAGAGAGAAGAGCCAGTCCAATATTCGCCGCTGGTCCAGCCAAGGCTACCTTTATCATATCCACCTTTGGATTCCTCAGA
Source organism: bacterium (assembly GCA_020061965.1). Taxonomy (GTDB): domain Bacteria; phylum UBA9089; class UBA9088; order UBA9088; family JAGUXG01; genus JAGUXG01. The sequence continues at coordinate 3,771 of JAGUXG010000243.1, read as the reverse complement.
TTATAGAAATTGACAGGCACAGGCTTTGCCCAGCCAAGCATAATAGGACTATTGGAGAGAAAGAGAAATATAGGAATAATGACCGAACCAACAAGATCCAAATGTGCTAATGGATTGAGGGTAAGCCTTTTATATAGCCTGGCAGTTGAGTCGCCACACTTATCCGCAGTCCATCCATGACTAACCTCATGAAGAGTTACAGAAAATATCAAGACAACAAAGTAGATAAATAAGCTCATTCCGCGTTTATTTTCACATACTCTGGGGATAGGTCGCAGGTGAGAAAGGCTACTGACTCCTTTCCTCTCCGCAAGTCTATCTTTATCTCTATCTCTGAAGAGGCAAGTGAGCTTTTCACCCTGCTTTCAGAAAATTTAATCACAGCTCCATCCTTGACCACAAGGAATTGATTCAGCCATATATCTATCTTCTTTGGATTTATTCTTGCTCCTGAATAACCACAAGCACAAAGGATTCTTCCTGGTGGAGGACTGCCTCCATAAAGAGCAGACTTTGTTAAATTTGAGTTGGCAACAGCCGAAGCAACCTTCTCTGCCATCTTAATGCTCTTTGCTTCAGAGACGACAACCCGCACGATCTTTGTTCCTCCCTCTGCATCCTCCACTATCTTTCTGGCTAAGTCGGCACAGACAGAGAACAATCCATCTTTGAATTTAGCCAAATCAGGAGGACCAGCCAATCCATTGGATAAAAGAACTACCATATCATTCGTTGATGTATCGCCATCTATAGTTATTCTGTTGAATGTCTGATTGACCACATCTTTTAACATAGACCTCAAAACATCCCTTTCAATCTGGGCATCTGTGACAATAAAACCAAGCATTGTCGCCATATTTGGGGCAATCATTCCTGCACCTTTGGCTATTCCTGCAATTTTGCAATCTCCCAAATCTGCTTCGCTCTCCTTTGGCTTTGTATCTGTGGTCATAATGGCTGAGGTTGCATCTTGACTTACTCCCTTATCAATCTTCTTTGCCAATCTCTTTATTCCTTTGGCAATCCTTTCCATAGGAAGTAGTTCTCCAATCTTTCCGGTTGAGGCACAGAGAACAGAAAATTCCGGAATATTGAGTGCTGATGCTGTAATCTTACACATCTTTTTTGCATCTAAAATCCCTCTTAAACCTGTGCCTGAGTTTGCAATTCCTGAGTTTATAACCACAGCCTGAACTTTATCTTTCAATCTCTTCTTATTGACTATGATACTGGCAGCCTTTACCCTGTTTTTTGTCCAGACACCGGACCACTCGCAAGGCACAGACGAGTAGATAATGGCAAGGTCCTTATTCTTCTTCTTTATCCCGCAGTGTATCCCACCACACTTTATCCCCTGAACAGACAATAATCCTTTCATTTTATAATAATCCCTCTGTCTCTGGAAAGCCAAACATAATGTTCATATTCTGGATGGCCTGACCAGCGGCACCTTTAATCAGATTATCAATGGCAGAAAGAACAACCACCCTTTTCCCTTCCCTTTTTGGATGGATTAGGCAGAGATTTGTGCCGACTGTATCTTTAGTTGTTGGTGGCTCATTCATTATTCTGATAAACGGTTCGTCCTTATAAAAATCTCTATAAAGTCCAATAAGGTCTGTCTCGTCTGTAAGTTTAAGATAGATTGTTGAGAGCATACCGCAATCCATAGGAACTAAGTGGGGAACAAAGGTGACAGCCACCCTTTCCCCTGCTATTTTTGACAACTCCTGTTCTATCTCTGGAATATGGCGATGGGTGAATAAAGAATAAGCTTTGCAACCCTCATTCACCTCTGGAAAGTGAGTAAGTATGGATGGGTTTCTGCCTGCACCTGAAACACCAGACTTGGCATCAATCACAATTGAGGTTAGATATACTAACCTATTCTTTATGAGTGGGGCAAGACCCAATATAGCTGAGGTTGGGTAGCAACCAGGGTTAGCTATTAAGTTTGCTTCTTTAATCTTTTGGCGATATAGCTCAGACAGGCCATAGACAGCTTCTTGCAGCAAGATAAAAGCTCCATGCTTTTCTCCATACCACTCTTCATAGAGACCTGGTTCCTTCAACCTGAAGTCTGCAGATAGATCAATCACCTTCTTTCCAAAGTCAAGAAGAGACGGCGTATACTCCATTGAAACCCTGTGTGGCAGACAGAGAAAGACAACCTCGCACTCAGCAACCTCCTCTACCTTCATTGTGTTTCTCACAATGATGTCAGAAGAGATAGAAGGAAAGACAGAAGAGATGGCCTCTTCTTTCTCGGTAGCAGCAGAGAGATATTTTATCTCCACCTCCCTATGCCTGAGAAGCCTTCTAATCAACTCCCTTCCTGTATAACCAGTTGCTCCAATAATGGCTATTTTTATCATTATATTTCTTACTTCCTGTAAGAAATATATAGTATAACAAAAATATAGGCGTGTCAAGAAAAAGGATAGCTTTTGTGAATCTCTGTTGAACACTTACAAAGTAATTTTCAACTTGTGACTGAGACATTATTAAGGTTGCTTCTTTTCCGCAACATTTTCTATAATTTGAAATATGCGGTATATAATTGGTATCAGTGGTGCAAGTGGTGTCATTTATGGAAAGAGGCTGGTTGAGTTATTAGCAGAAACAAGCGAAGTCTTTTTGTTAATAACAGATACAGCCAAGGAGATATTCAAGCAAGAATTATATGTTGACGCTGACGATTGCTTTGCCAATAGAAAGAATATCCATTGCTTAGAGATTCATAATCTGAATTCTCCAATTGCCAGTGGTTCTTTTCAGACAGATGGAATGGTAGTTATTCCTTGTAGCATGGGCACTCTATCTGCTATAGCCTGTGGTGCTTCGGACAATCTCCTTGAAAGAGCCGCAGATGTTGTCTTAAAGGAGAGAAGAAGACTTATCCTTGTTCCTCGGGAGACCCCGCTTTCCGAGATTCACCTTACCAATATGCTTACTTTAAGAAGAATGGGAGCAGACATCCTTCCAGCAATGCCCTGTTTTTATGACAAGCCCAAGAACATAACTGATCTTGTTGATAGTTTAGTCAAGAGGGTTTTGCAAGTATTGGGAGTATGGAGGATATAGTTAATTTACTTATTGTGCTATTTGTTTTAAAACCACAGATGGATTATGTGATAAAATATGGGCGAGCTATCAAATATCAAGGAAAAGGTCTTGGCTTCTGAAAGGCTTTCTCGGGAAGAAGGGATTGCTTTAATGACTTCAAATGACCTTCTTGCCTTTGGAGAGCTGGCTGATATTGTCCGAAAAAGAAAGGTTGGAAATTTTGCCTATTTCAACCTAAATTTTAATATCAACTATACGAACATCTGTATCTGTCGATGCCCATTGTGTGCCTTCTCAAGGGATATGGATAATGGCTATCTTCTTTCTTTGGATGAGATAGAGCAGAAGGTTTATTACGGATTAGACCTGGGGATAAAGGAATTTCATATAGTTGGTGGTTTACATCCCAAGCTCGATCTTTCCTATTATGAAGAGATGTTACAAAGGATTAAGAAGATAGACAAGAGCATATTCCTTCAGGCTTTTACAGCTACAGAGATAGACTATATCTCAAAGACTCTCGGCTTAGAGGAGACATTAAAAAGGCTGAAAGAAGCAGGTTTAGATTCTATCCCTGGCGGTGGTGCAGAGATATTCAGTGAAAGGGTTCGCAGCGTCATCTGCCCGAATAAGATTAGTGATAAGAGGTGGCTTGAGGTTATGGAGGCTGCACACAGACTTGGCCTTAAGTCAAACGCAACTATG
>JAGUXG010000215.1 GCA_020061965.1 bacterium | reverse complement strand
CATTTATTTTGCCTTTTGTCAAAGAACAACTTTAATCTCGGTAAAAATATTTATCAAAATCTAGTTTTTTTTGCAAACCTGTTGTGGAAGGGTATACAATCTTTTTATCTCTGCGTCCTACCAAATTGGAGAATTTCTATTTGAACCAGAGTATAGCCTCTATTTAGATAGGGAGGAGAAAAAGAAGATACAACAAGAAGAGAGCATAGGTTGCGATGTAAAATACTCCATCTCCTCAAAATATCAAGGAATATTTGGAGTAGAGGGCAAAGAATCAAAGAATTTTTCTACCAGCTCAAACAATTATAATATAAAAACCTTAAGGACAGGACTTCAAGTCTTATTCTAAAAAATATGAAGGGCAAATTTTGGAAAGAGAAGGAGAGATTGGGTGATATGCTGGTAAAGGGCAATATTATCACTCAGGAACAGTTAGAGAAGGCTCTTATTGAGCAGAGGGAGAAGAAGGAGAGATTGGGTAAAACCCTGATAAAGTTAGGCTTTGTCAGCGAGGAGACAATCTTAAACTTCCTTGGCTCTCAAATGGATATACCCTTTGTTGACTTAGAGCAGATAGAGATTGAAAGGTTTGGAAAGACGCTCAGGGATGGGATATTAGAGCCGATTGTAAAGAGGCATCTGGCTATTCCTATTGGGTTAAAGAATAATGTTCTGACTGTGGCTATGGCTGATCCATTAGATATCTTTGCCATAGATGAGATACGCGGTGTTACTGGGTTTGAAGTCAAACCTATGGTAGCTAAAGAGGAGCAGATAAGGGAAGCAATAAATAAGCACTATCGGGGCGACGAATCAATAGAAAAGATATTGACTGATGCTGAAATAAAGAAGGTTGACTTTGTAGGAGAGGATGAGGCTCTTGACTTAGACAAGATAAGAGAAGAGGGAGAGTCTGCCACTACAATCAGATTAGTCAACCATATTCTTACAGAGGCTGTTGAAAAGGGTGTTTCGGATATCCATATAGAGCCTTATGAGGATGAGGTCAGGATCCGTTTCAGGATTGATGGTGTCTTGTCTCATATCTTCTCTCCACCAAAGGGTTTACATCGAGCAATTGTCTCGAGGGTGAAGATAATAGGCAACTTGAACATTGCAGAACGAAGGCTTCCTCAGGATGGAAGATGCACCATAAGGCTTAGAGCAAAAGAGGCTGACCTGCGTATATCCATCATTCCTACATCTTATGGAGAGAAAGTAGTGATAAGGATCCTTGATCCGGTCTCTCTCTGTGTTGATTTAGCTCATCTGGGAATGAACCAAACGGCAATGGAGTTGTATAAGAAAAAGATACTGGAGCCACATGGAATTATATTGGTCACAGGGCCAACTGGGTGTGGCAAGACAACAACCCTATACTCCACTCTCAAGACTCTTAACTCTATTGATAAGAATATAATAACTATTGAGGACCCTGTTGAGTATAAGATAAAGGGGCTCAATCAGGTGCAGGCAAAACCTAATATAGGGCTTGAATTCGCTACGGGCTTAAGATCTTTTTTGCGACAGGACCCTGATATAATCTTTGTGGGAGAGATACGGGATAGGGAGACAGCAGAGGTGGCTATAAATGCCTCTTTAACCGGACATTTAGTCTTCTCCACTTTACATACCAATGATTCTATCGGAGCTATCACCCGCTTACAGAATATGGGTATTGAGCCATTCCTTATTGCTTCAACCCTTATCCTTTCTGTTGCCCAAAGGTTGGTCAGGAAGATATGCCCTGAATGCAAAGAAAAGGCGAGTCCATCTGAAAGGCTCCTCCAGATATTAGATATACCGCAAGATACCCAGTTTTTCAGGGGTGCAGGGTGCAAGAAGTGCTTGAATGCTGGATATAAAGGAAGGATTGGAATATATGAACTTTTAGATATAGATGATAATATTCAGGAGCTAATCATAGGTAGGGGATCTGCCAGAAGGATAAAGGAACAGGCTATGAAAAGAGGGTTCATCAGCATGAAAGATTCGGCTAAGGAGAAGCTTCTCTCTGGAATTACCACGATAGAAGAGGTGATAAAGGCAATTGTTACATGATGAAAGCAGTTTACCCTGGAAGATTTGACCCAGTAACTTATGGGCATCTGGATGTGATAAAGAGGGCAAGAGATATCTTTTCTGGAGTGATTGTCCTTTGTGTAGAAGAACCAGAGAAGAATGTAATCTTCGAAGCCAAAGAAAGGGTGGAGATGCTGAAAGAGGTGACAGCTGGGCTTTCTTCCGTAGAGGTCATCTCCTTCTCTGGTCTTTTAGTTGACTGGCTTGCCAAAAATAAGATAAAGGTAGTGGTAAGAGGACTAAGGATGTTTTGCGATTTTGAGTATGAGTTTCAAATGGCACTTACAAATAAAAGGCTATATCCAGAGGCAGAGACAGTCTTTTTGATGACAGATGAAGAACATTTCTACTATTCATCTTCTATAGTAAAGGAGTTGGCAAGGTTTGGAAGATGCCCAAAAGGGTTTGTTCCAAGACCTGTTGAAAGAAGGCTGAAGGAAAAGTATGGGTTTAGCTAAAATATATGCCAATAGACAACTATCATCGTCATATTGATTACATCAGGCTCTCTATTACAGATATGTGTAATCTGCGTTGTCTTTACTGCAGAAAGATGGAGAAGAAGACCAGATTAGATATTCTGAGATATGAGGAGATTATCAGGATTGCCTGGATAATCGGAGAGCTTGGAATCAAAAAGGTTAGAATCACTGGCGGAGAGCCTTTGATTAGAAGGGAGGCAGTCTCTCTCATTGAAAAAATAAGCCAGATGAGACTATTCTCCGAAATAACCCTGACTACTAATGGAACTAAGTTAGCTGAACTTTCTTATCCGCTAAAAAAAGCAGGGCTTTCCAGAATCAATATTAGCTTAGATTCTTTAGATAGAGAGAGATATTTCAAGATTACAGGAGGAGGCGAGCTAAACAAGGTGCTGATGGGTATTGAAGAGGCGATAATGAATGATTTGGCTCCAGTAAAGATAAATGTGGTAACAATGAAAGGGATAAATGAGTATGAAGCAGAAGGGTTTGCACGGTTGACCATAGATAGACCCCTGTGGGTGAGGTTCATTGAATTTATGCCCATCAGTCAGCATAGGAATTTTTGGGAGTCAAGGTGTCTGCCCAACAATGTTCTAAAAGAAAGGCTATTTAACTCATTTTCCCTTATCCCATTTGATAATGTTGTTGGAAATGCTCCTGCAGAATATTATCAAATAAAGGGGGCAAAAGGCGCCATTGGTCTTATCTCTCCAATAAGCAACCACTTCTGTGCAAAGTGCAATCGCATCAGGCTTACCCCAGATGGCAAGTTGCGACCTTGTCTTGGAAATGAAGATGAGATAGAGCTGAAAGATTTTATTCGCAAGGGTGTAGTAGATGAAGAGCTAAAAGAGATCATTCTGCAGGCTATCAAAAATAAGCCCAAAGCCCATCATTTTAATATAAAAGAGTTACAAGCCAGGCAAATGGTAGCCTTGGGTGGATAGTAAAAAGTAACTACTGAACTTTGGCAAATTTGCAAAACTTGAGCAAAATCGGCTGTTTTTCTCGACCAATAGTCTTAAGTTCAAATGTCAAAATCCAAATGTCAAATCAATGTCAAATGCCCAAATGTCAGAGGGTTTTGGTCATTTGAACTTTGGATTTCATTTGACATTTAAGCTTTAAAATTTGGATTTTTGCCAAAGTTGAGTAACTATTCAGATTTGCTATTTATAATTAGACTCAATCTATGGATAAATTGGATGAGATAATAGAAGGATACAAAGATATAAAAGGTGGGCTTATTCCTGTTTTACAAAAGACTCAGGAGATTTTTGGCTACCTGCCAAAGGATGGTTTGAGGAAGATTGCCAAGGCTCTGGCGATACCTGAAAGTCATATCTATGGTGTGGTCACCTTCTACTCCCAATTCTCTCTTAGTCCTCACAATAAGTATGTTATTAAGGTTTGTCGGGGAACAGCCTGCCATGTTCAGGGGGCAAAAAAGATAATCTCTGCTGTCTCAAAGGTGACTGGTCTCAAAGAAGGCAAAACACCTCCACCAAATTCAAAATTCAGTTTTGAAACAGTAGCCTGCGTTGGTGTTTGTGCCCTATCGCCGGTGATGGTGATAAATGACTCCTATTTTGGAAAGATGACCCCAAAGAAAGTCCGAACAATATTGGGTCAGTATGAGAGTTAAGCAAAAAACAGTAATACTTTAATTTTTCTTCATTTGTGCCTATCCTCGGTTCATCTGTGGTCTTTTATTTCTGAATCACAGACTATTGAACGCTTCCCTTGCAATTTTATAAAGGTTTTTGTATACTGGGGGCATGGAATGCGATATAGAAAAAAACAAGGAAAGGTGCAACTGCACTTATAAACCTTGCCCAAGAAAGGGTAGGTGTTGTGATTGCCTACACTACCACCTCAGAATGAAACAGCTTCCAGCCTGCTGTTTTCCTGATGATGTAGAGAAGACTTATGACCGGAGCTTTGAGAGATTTGCTAAGTTAGTAAGATGATGGGAAAGACCATAACTGAAAAGATAATCGGAAGTCATACGCAGGCAAAAGTAGAGACAGGTTCTTTTGTGGTTGTAAGTGTAGATTCTGCTTTTCTTCAAGACGGGACAGGTCCACTCTGTCTCAAAAAGGTCTCTGAACTCTCCATAAAGCAGCTTCATCCGCCAAAGAAGTGTGCCATATTTCTTGACCATGCCTCCCCAAGCCCTAAGATGGAGCTTTCTAATGACCACAAACTCTTGCGAGATTTTGCTAAAGAGCACTGCTTCTATCTTTCAGATATAGGTGAGGGGATATGTCATCAGGTTATGGCTGAGCGTTTTGTTGCACCCGGTGAGATAGTTGTCGGTGCAGACTCTCATACCTGTACAGGTGGTGGATTGGGTGCCTTTGCCACAGGGATGGGTTCAACAGACATTGCTGTTGCCATATCTTTAGGATATACCTGGCTTAAGGTGCCACTCCAGATAAATGTTGAGTTGAAAGGCAATCTTTCTGCTGGGGTATATCCCAAGGATATTATTCTGCATCTTATCGGAAAGATTGGCGCAGAGGGAGCTGGATATAGGTCTTTGGAGTTTTCTGGCCAGACAATCTCTACTATAAATATAGAAGATAGACTTTGTCTCTCAAATATGGCTGTAGAGGCAGGGGCAAAGGCAGGGATTATGCCATCAGATGAAAAGACTTATGAGTTTCTTAAGGCACAGGGACGAGGGAATGAATGGAAAGAACTCTCTGCTGATATGAATGCAGTATATGAATCAAAGATAGAGATAGATTGTTCATCATTAGTTCCTCAGATTGCCTCTCCACACACTGTTGACAACATCTGTGCTGTGAAAGAGAGAGAGGGGATAAAGATAGATCAGGTTCTTATCGGCACATGCACAAATGGAAGGCTTTCTGACCTTAGAACTACAGTAGAGATACTCAAGGGAAAGAGGGTGAAGACAAGACTCATTATCCTTCCTGCTTCAACATCTATCTATCTTGCTGCAATAAAAGAGGGAATAATAGAGACACTAATCTCTTCCGGCGCTACAATCCTTCCACCTGGATGTGGACCCTGTGTTGGCATACATCAGGGTGTGCTTGGAGATGGCGAAGTATGTCTTTCAACTGCAAACAGAAATTTTAAGGGAAGGATGGGAAATCCAAACGCAGAGGTCTATTTGTCATCCCCAGCAACAGCCGCAGCCTCTGCTTTGACAGGAAAGATCACTGACCCAAGGCATTTTATGTCAAAATGAGAGGAAAAGAACATCCCTTAATCAGTCTTACCTTCAGGATGAGGGATACATTCCTGAATCTTGGCTTAGATGAGGTAGTCAATCCAATCATTGTAGATGAGCATGATGTCTTTCTCCAGTATGGAAAGGAGGCTCCCTTAATCCTTGATAGGGTTTACTATCTTGCCGGGCTTGACAGGGCGGAGATAGGTCTTTCTATGGAGAGAGAGAGAAAGATAAAGGAGATAGTTCCAGATTTTGATAAGTTAGATGTGCTCAAAGTCCTTCTTAGGGATTACAAAGAGCAGAAGATTGAGGCCGATAACCTTTTAGAGATAATGACAAGTCGTCTTGGCCTGGAAAAGACCCAGACTATAAGAATTATAGATGAAGTCTTCTCAGAACTCTCCCAGCTAATTCCTATTCCAACAAAGAAGACCCTGAGGTCGCATATGACCTCTGCCTGGTATCTCACCCTGAGAGAACTTCAAAAGACACATCCATTGCCATTGCGACTATTCTCCTTTGGTCCAAGATTCAGACGGGAACAGAGGCAGACACCATCCCATCTCTTTGAGTCAACAGCCTCTTCCATTGTGATTATGGAGAAGGGTTTTGACAAGGATATGGGAGAAGAGCTGGCTGGTCTTATCATGAAAGAGATAGGGTTTTCAAAGTGGAGGTGTGTCCAGAAGCCTGTTACAAGCAACTACTATGAGGAGGGAACGGATACAGAGATATTTGTAGTTCATAATGGCAAAGAGATAGAGGTGGCTAACCTTGGGTTTTATTCAAGGGAGTCTTTGAAGAACTATGGGATAGAGGATAAGGTCTTTAATTTGGGCTTCGGGGTTGAGAGGATGGCAGGGCTTCTTCTGGCAGAAGACGACTTAAGAAAGATGGTATGGCCACAATTTTCTGAGCTCAATCTTACGGATGAGGAGATTGCTGAAAATATCAGACCAGATAAAGAAGCAAGCTCTGATGAAGGCAGGATGATAACTGAGGAGCTCTTTGAGAAGGCAAATAATGAAGCAAATAGGCTGGGTCCTGTTGAGATATTGGGATATGAAGGAAGCCTTTTGGGAAAGGATGTAAAGATATGGATCTATAACTGGGATGAAGGAAAGCCTTTGCTCTCTTATGCTGCTTTCAATAAGATCTGGGTAAAGGATGGCTATATTTATGGACTTCCTGAAAATCCCGGCAAGTCTCCCAAAGATCTATTGGATCTCTATCATCAGGGTATAAAAAAGGAGATCACTTTTCTTGAAATGCTTATAACAGGATTTGTGGCAGAGCTTGAACAAGAGATAGCATCTTTTGGAAAAGGGATTGATAGAAGGTGGAAGATACCCAAAAGACCACAGGAGATAAACCTCTTTATCCCAGATTATATCTACAGGTATATCACCTCTCATAACAAAAAGATTGCTGTAGGAGGCCCTTTATTCTTTGGATTGAAGGCAGAAATCTTATTACGAAAACCCTTGACAGACAGGTGTATCTTCCCTACAATATTTTAATATGCGAGTGTTGGTTGTGGCAGCTCATCCAGATGATGAGGTCTATGGTGTAGGTGGAACCCTTGTCAGGCATAAAACATCAGGCGATGAGACCTTTGTCTTGATAGTTACAGAGGGATGCTCCCAACAGTATAGAGACTTAGGCGAAAAAGAGCTGGCTTCCATAACCAGACAGAAGAAGGAAGAGGCAAAGGAGGCTGCTAAAATTTTAGGGGTAAAAGAGGTCTTCTTTTCTGACCTGCCAGATATGAAGCTCGATACACTATCGCATGCAGAGTTGAATGGCGTCCTTGAGAGATGTATCTCTGAGATAAAACCAGAGATTCTCTATACCCACCACTTTGGAGATGTGAACAAAGACCATAAACTTGTCTTTGAGTCAACAATGGTTGCAGCCAGACCAGGGATCTCCTGGCAGATAAAAAGGGTTCTCCTCTATGAGACGCCTTCATCTACTGAATGGAATGCACCATTACCTGAAGCCATATTCCTTCCAAATGTCTATGTTGATATATCCAGCGTATTAGATATAAAATTATCTGCTATGCAGGCATATAAGAGTGAACTGCGACCATTTCCCCATCCAAGGTCTATTGAGGCAGTGAAGATATATTCCGGAAAGAATGGTCTTGTTGTGGCCAAGAGTGCTGCAGAAGCATTCAGGCTGATAAGGGAAGTGATATAATTTTATCTTGTCAAACCTTCATTTGAAGATTATACTTTTTTGAAAATGGAGCTTTTATATGATACAGGAAAGCTAATAGGAGTCATAGAGAATCTCTTGCAACATTGCAAAGATTCTTGGCTTCCTGGGTGGCTATTAACCTTAGGAATTATGGTTGTTGTGGCGATAATAATAGTAGCTTTTATCGCTGTGAATACCTTGATGCTTGTTCTGGCAGAGAGAAAGGTCTCAGCATTTATTCAGGACAGGCTTGGTCCAATGAGGACAGGACCCTATGGAATTTTACAGACAGTAGCAGATGCCCTCAAACTCCTTCAGAAGGAGGATATTACGCCAAAGAGAGCTGATAGACTGATCTTCTTCCTTTCACCAATTATTGTCTTTGCCCCGGCTGTAATGGCTTATGTGGCTATCTCCTGGTCGCCAAAGATTAGAGTAGCGGATATAAATCTTGGGATTCTCTATATCTTTGCCGCAGGCTCTCTCGGAACATTAGGAATTATTCTGGCTGGCTGGTCATCAGCCAATAAATGGTCTCTCCTCGGTGGAATGAGGTCTGCTGCCCAGATCATATCTTATGAAATAGCCCTTCTCCTCTCTGTAATTGGCGTGATTATGATAGCTAGCTCTCTAAACCTTGAAACTATTATCTCCAGCCAAAAGAATTGTTGGTATATCGCCTATCAGCCACTTGGATTTCTTCTCTTTCTGGTTTCAGCCTTAGCCGAGACAAACCGCGCGCCGTTTGATATTGTCGAGGCAGAGCAAGAGCTTGTCGGAGGGTTTCATACCGAGTATTCAGCAATGAAGTTTGCTATGTTCTTCCTGGGTGAATATGCCAATGTATTCATTGCCTCTGCTCTATGTACCACCTTATTTTTGGGTGGTTGGCAGGCAGTCCCAGGACTACCTATAATCTTTCCACCCATTGTCTGGTTTCTAATCAAAACATATCTTGTTATTTTTGTCATAATGTGGATACGATGGACATATCCGCGTGTCAGGGTTGACCAGTTGATGAATCTTTCCTGGAAATTTCTGATTCCTCTGGGATTCTTAAATATTGGAGTTACTGGGCTGGTGATGGCAATAAAATAAAGATGGAAATAGCATTTTATATCTTGTCTGGAATGGCGGTTACATCCGCCATACTTGTGGTCAGCCTGAAGAATTTAGTGAGGGCTATCCTTGCCTTAGCCAGCCTATTTCTATCCATAGCAGCTCTTTATATCTTGCTCTCTGCTGAATTTCTTGGCCTGGTTCAAACTCTGGTCTATATAGGTGGCGTAATATTACTCTTCCTCTTTCTGATTATGCTCACAGAGAACCTCTTTGAAGAGAGACAGGTGGCTTTCTTTCAAAGAATAACAGGTGTCGGGCTTGTCCTTCTTCTCTTTGGAATATTTGTCTCTATCTTTATGAAACAGCCTTTCCAAGTCATCCCTAAGACAGATTATTCTATTGCCGAGATAGGCAGGCTACTTATGACGGACTATCTTATCCCCTTTGAGGTTGTCTCCCTGCTTCTCTTAGTAGCTTTGATTGGGGCAATAGTGATAGCCAGAAAGGAGGAAGAATGAGTATAAGCCATTATCTATCTCTCTCAGCTATATTGTTCTGTATCGGACTTTATGGTGTCATCAGTCGAAAGAATGCGGTGATGGTTCTGCTCTCAATTGAGATTATGCTCTGCTCAGCAGGCTTGAACTTTGCTGCATTTTCTGCTATTCATAACCCCTCTGGTCAGATATTTGCCCTCTTTATAATCGTTGTAGGTGCAGCAGAGGTTGCCTGTGGCTTGGCTATCTTCTTCTTAGCAACCAGACTCTCGGAGACCATAGACCTTGATAAGTTTAACCTGTTAAAAGGGTGACTCGGTCTTCTGTGGCAACTCTTACCTTCAATCCTTCTGGGGAAGAGGCATTGAATCTTTGGATAAAATCGGTCTCTGAAATCTCTTCAGTAAGATATAATATTGCCTCACAATCTTCGCTTGTCTTTCCAAGAGCAAGTGCAGGGCTCATAAAGGATACCTTTGGTCTTGGATGAAATCCTGATGTATAAACTGTTGGAAGATTTGCCCTTCTTAAGGTTCTATAGATAGCCCTGACAATATCCAAATGTGAGAACCATCGAAGCTCCTCTCCTTTGATATATCTCACCCTAACCTTTTTCTTCGTTATGTTGAGCCTCTCAGAAGAAGAGCAAATCTCTATCTCTTCCTGACCCCTGACCCCTGATCCCTGATCCCTGATCACTCCTTCACACGAGACCATACACCCACTACATTCTCCATTCCTACAATCAGCAGTGATGCAGGCCTCTTCTGCCCGCTTCTTCTCTTTCAGCAAAAAGCCTTTGTTAACAATCTCTATGTGATCCCAAGGCAAGGCTTCAGAAACCTCTCTTTTTCTGGTATGAAATGATATATCAATCCCATGCTCTAAAAATGCCGAGAGCCATTTGTTAAAATCAAATTGCTTAGAGTGCCCCTCAAATCTTGCCCCATGTTTATAGGCAGAGAGAATAACAGAGGAAAAGCTCCTATCCCCTCTGGCAAGTATAGCCTCAACTAAAGAGAGATTAGGCTCTCTCCATGTTATTTCAACATTCCTTCTTGTAGTTGTCACAAGCTCCATTCTTCTTTGCAGCTCACCGCTTGAGAGAAATGCTTCCCATTGAAAAGGTGTGTGCGGCTTAGGGACATAAGGAGCTATGCTTACCTTCACCTTCATCCTTTTTGGAATGCTCTGGATGAGCTTTGCTATTCCTTCAAGGTTATCGTCTTCTTCTGTTGGCAGACCCGTCATAAAATATAACTTAACCTGGCGAAAATAGTAAGCAGAATTTATTGCCTCTATCAACCCTTCCTGGCTATAAGGCTTATTTATCACCCATGATAGCTCTTTAGAACAAACCTCAGGCGCCAAAGTTATAGAACCTGGCTTTATCATAGAAAGGATCTCTTTATCAAGGTCAGGCCTTAAGGATGGAACTGAAACCATACACCCTAATTCCTTCAAACCAGAGATCAAGCCTTTCAAATTGCTATAGTCTGCTGTGCTTAAAGAGAGAAGGCTTATCTCCTCATAGCCTGTCTCCTTGAGTATCCTTTTGGCATCATCAATCAGACTCTCTCTATTCCTTTCTCTCACTGGGCGATAGAAGATCCCGGCAGAGCAGAATCTGCATCCTCTGGTGCATCCCCTTTGTATCTCTAATGATAGTCTATCATGATGTGACTGAATGAATGGAAGGATCTGACTTGGAACATGAGAACGAGAAAAGCCTTCAAAGACCCTCCTTTTTGCCTTATTATTGAGGAGAGGGAGATAAACGCCAGAGATCTTTGAAAGCTCAAGGAGAATCTCTTCTTTCTTCTTTCCTTTATTTTCAAGGAAGCTCTCCAATATTTCAACAATCGCATCCTCTGCCTCACCTATAAGGAATAGATCAAAGAAGTCAGCAATAGGCTCAGGATTTATACAACCAGGCCCTCCACCAATGATGAGAGGTTTATCCCTATCCTTTGAAAAGAAGCCGATGCCAGAAAGTTCTAATGTGTGCAGAATGTTTGTATAGGAAAGTTCGTGTGGCACAGAGATTCCGACTATATCAAAAGAGGAGATAGGCTTTCTTTGTTCAAGGGAAAAGAGAGGAATCCTGCCTTGCCTCATCACCCTTTCCATGTCAAACCAGGGAAGGAAACATCTGGAAGCTGTGGCAAACTGCAGGCTGTTTATTATAGAGTAAAGAACCTTGAGACCATAATTGGACATCCCTATCTCATAGATGTCAGGGAAGACAAGGGCTACGCTTATCTCCGTCTTCTCCTTTTTGATAGAGCCAATCTCTGAACCTATATACCTTCCAGGCCTTTCAATTCCTGGTAGGATCTTGTTTATGGTCTCTTGCATATTTGTAAGCGTTCAGATACTTTGTGTCTGGTGTCTGACAACCAGACTATCTGAACAGCTACTACAGATTTAATCTTGCAACGAGATTCATGGGACTGACCAGATGCTTTTTGAACCAGGATTGAATCTCTTTTATTCCAAACGCCATACCCAAAACCTCTGTCCAATAGAAGATTGGCATCTTCGTTCCATCCTGCCGCATCTCTAAATTTGCCTGACACATTGGGCAGGCAGTGATAATGCAGTCTGCTCCGGCCTGTTTTGCCATATTTATCAACTTTGTCACCAGATTGACTACAATAGGAGTTTGAGATAAGGATAGACTGCCTCCACAGCAATCTGTCTTGTATGACCATTTCATCACCTCACACCCGCAGGCATCAAGAAGCCTGTCCATAGATTGTGGTTGCTCTATAGAATCAAAGCTGTTTTCTTTGGGTGGTCTGGTTATGAGACAGCCATAGTATGGAGCAACCTTTAACCCAGAAAGCGATCTCTTGACCATCTTACGGATATTATCTATACCAATCTCATGATAGAGTACATCCAGCAAGTGTCTTACCTGCACATTAGATTTAAGCTCTTCTTTAGCCTGCTTCAAATTATGATAGCAAGCAGAACACGGCACAGCTATATCAAACCCTGCATCTTGTGCCAGTAAAAGATTACGGCTGTTCAGCTGGATAGACAACTGATGGTTCAAACTATGTGCCGCAGAAGCCCCACAACAATTCCAATCAGGTATCTCCACAAGCTCTATACCCAATGCCTGACACACAACCTCTGTTGACTCTTCGTACTCCTTGCCAGTAGAATGCAAGGAACAGCCCGGATAATATGAAAAACGCATCATTTGCACTCCCTAAATATCTGCTGGAGATCCTTTTGCCCTGCCATTTCTGGAAGCAGCTTCAATTTACCCTTTTTGAACATCTCCTGGCCTAATTTCATATCGGCAAATAACTGTCCACTCTTCAGCTTATAGAGCCCTATCAATTCCAACTCATGCACCCGTCCCCATCTTTTGACACTATTAAGAAAAAGTTGATGAAAAAGGGCAATGTTTGGCTCTTTGGCTGGGATTTTTTCTTTGAGAGCCATCTTCCGCAGGTCATCCATAAGATGAGGCATATCTATCTTCAT
Source organism: bacterium (assembly GCA_020061965.1). GTDB lineage: Bacteria > UBA9089 > UBA9088 > UBA9088 > JAGUXG01 > JAGUXG01. The sequence goes on along the minus strand of JAGUXG010000215.1, from coordinate 2,928 downwards.
TGGGCATCTGGTGACGCAAGTCTGGCAACCTACACATAGCCAAATGGTAGATGAATGAAGCACTCTATCTTTGTCTCCCATCTGGATTATACGATTTATCTGATTCGGCTTATAATCCATCCAGGAGGCAAGAGGACATCCAGCTGTGCATTTCAAACACTGAAGGCATTTGCCTATAGAGCTTTCTATAACATCTTTCTCCATAGAATATAGTGTATAAGATGAGAATAAATAGGTCAAGGAAAAGTAAGTGTTCCTGTTGTCATAAATAGAGATGTCCTATAAAAGAGATTGTGCAGTTTATGTATACCCAAGTAAATCAGGTTTACAAAGAAAGTGATTGTAAGTTTAGGATGTTGTAAGTTGTAGGTTTGGATATTATCTCTTCTACTTCTTCAACCTTCAACCTAGAACTTACAACCTACAACAAAAAAATCTTTGCTAGACCTGTTGCTTTTTGGTATAAGATACTATAGTATTGCAAAACACCCTGTCTTTCCTGTATAAATTTATAGTAACAAAAAATAAGAGAAAGCAAATAAAGAAAAAAGAGGCGGTTTAGATGTTTTTGAGATTGTCCAAAAGTAACTATGTTCTTTCAGAAAGACTCAAGATAGAGACTGGTTCTCCAGAAGAGACAAGAAGGCTTGGAGAAAGATTGGGAAGGTTGCTAAAGGAAGGGGATGTTATATCTTTGGTTGGAGAACTTGGTGCAGGAAAGACAACCTTAATTCAGGGGATAGCTAAAGGGCTCTCTATTCAGGAGAATGTCACATCTCCCAGCTTCGTCTTGATGCAGGAATATAAAGGAAGCCTTCCACTTTACCATTTTGACCTTTATCGGATAGGGAATGAAGAGGATATAGGCTACGAAGACTGGCTCTACTGCCATGGTGTATCTGTGATTGAATGGGGAGAGAAGGCTACGGAGCATCTTCCCTTTTTTCATCTAAAGATTGTCATTTCATATCTTAGCCAAACAAGGAGAAACCTTCTCTTTGTCCCAAAAGGAAAACACTTTTTGGAGATGACAAAGAGGCTAATCAAGGAGATTTAATGAAAACAGAGAGGCTTTTGGGCATAACATAAAATCTACGCTAAATAGTGCACGGCCGTGTATCTCGTAGCGTAAAAATTTAAGGAGGAGAAAATGGCTAAAAAGAAGACAGCAAAAGAGAAGTTGGAGAATGTAAAGGGTCTTCCAAAGATTGTGGATACTCCAAAAGGGGTGATGGTTGTGCCTCGGCCCTTGGATGTGGATGCTATAATCCGCAAGGCAAAGAGAGGAATGCTTGTTACTACGGATCAGATTAGAGGCGAGCTGGCATCAAAGCATAAGGCAGATTATGCCTGTCCTTTGGCCACTGGAATCTTTATCCGAATCGCTGCTGAGGCTGCTTGCGAAGACTTACTTGCAAGAAAAGAGCCAACGCCTTATTGGAGGGTGATAAAGAATGACGGCAGCCTGAACGAGAAGTTTCCAGGTGGCTGCGAGCGTCAAGCCAACATACTTAAAGAGGAGGGATTCACTATCATCCCGGGAAAAGGAAAGAGACCGCCAAAGGTAGCTAATTTTGAGAAATATATCAAAGCGAAAAATGAACCTTTTTGAGGAGACAAAGACCATATTAAGCAGATATAGAATAAGACCAGAAAAGGAGCTGGGACAGAGCTTTTTGGTTGATGAAGCGGTCTTTGATAAGATTATTGTAGCCTTAGACCCAAAGGAGCAGGATTCCATATTGGAGATAGGTTCAGGCTTGGGAATACTTACAAAGAGAGTGGCCGGCAAGGTAAATAAGCTATTTGCCTGTGAGATAGACCAGAGGCTTCTTCGTATCTTGAAAGAGAATCTTTCTGATGTTGAAATATTAGACAAGGATATATTGAAGGTTGATATTAGTCTCCTCAATCCAGTGCCAAATAAGTGTTTTGGCAATATTCCCTATTACATAACCACGCCAATTCTTCTTCATCTTTTGAAAACAAAAGGAGGCTTATCCTCTATTCTCCTCCTGACCCAATATGAGGTGGCAGAGAGGCTTTTGGCTAAAGAGGGCGAGAATTTTGGTATCCTTCCTGCTTTTATTCAGGTTTATACAAGGCCTGCTCTTATCGCCAGGGTGGGAAAAGACTCTTTTTATCCAAAGCCAAAGGTGGATTCAGCATTGCTTAAGCTGGAGGTATTGGAAAAGCCTATCATTGAAATTTCAAATGAAAGGCTATTCTTTGCTGTGATAGAGGCATCCTTTGGCCAAAGAAGGAAGACGATATTAAACTCCCTTTCTTCTTTTGTCAACAAAAAGAAACTCATCCTCCTTCTAAAAGGTATTGGCATAGACCCTAATGTGCGTCCAGAAAAGCTCGTACTCTCTGATTTTACAAAGATTACTCAGATTTTAAGAGAAACTTTTTAGCCACAGACATTCTATAAACGATGTCAAGAAAGAAAAGTAAAAGTCATTCACAAATATCTATTTTAAGCAGCTTCTGCTAACTTCACCTCCTGTTTCTTAAAATCAAGTTGGTACATAGTTTTGTTCTTTAACATTGCGTATATGACCCGGAGCATATTCCTGGCTAAGCACTTTACTGCTTGCCAGTGGCCTTTGCCCTCTTTTATCTTTCTCTGATTTTTCTTCCCGGATTCATCCGGAAGAAGACCAAGACCAACATAGAGGGCTAAGGTATCATCGTCTTTGAAATTATCAACAGACCCAATTTCTCCCAAGAACCTGGCAGTAGTGATGTTGCCAACTCCAGGAATAGACTTTAAGATAGAGGTCTCTGGAATATCTTTTAGCTCTTTTGCCATTGCCTTTTCTATCTTTGTATACCCTTCCACAACAGGTTTGCAAAAAAAACTAGATTTTGATAAATATTTTTACCGAGATTAAAGTTGTTCTTTGACAAAAGGCAAAATAAATG
>JAGUXG010000092.1 GCA_020061965.1 bacterium | reverse complement strand
TGCGATGTAGAGCCTTTGCTCATAAAAGAGGGAAACTTGACAGAGGATATTGACTTCTCTGGAGCAGTAGAGATTAGAGGCAGTGCCAAAGATGTGAAGATACGGTGTGTGGGAGATGTAAAGATAAGCGGTGATATTAGCTCCTGTGTTATTAGAACAGATGGGACGCTTACCTGCGAGGGTGAAATCTTAAGTTGCGATATTCAGGCAAAGGGAGATGTAATGGGAAATTCAGCCGATAAGTCCAAGCTTTCAGCGAACGGTTCAATCGTTGTCAAAACAGGAATAATAAATTCCGAGTCACAGGCCAGGTATATCTTTGTGGTAGGAAAGAAAGGGATAATTATGACTAAGGGAACTCCTCCTCCAGCTCTATTCAACCTGCCTATTGCTATGGCTAAAGGTATTACTGGGCTGTCTGGAGGAAAGGCTTATGCTGAGAAGGTGATTGACGCAGAGGTCTTAGGCTCTGTTGATCAGAAGCCTACAGAGATAAAGGTAGGAAAGGCCGGAAAAATCTCTTGTGCTTTATCTATCTATCCAAAGACAAAGCTGATAATTGGCCTGAAATCTTATGAAATAATAAAACCAGAGGAGGCTCTCACCTTTATTGAAGAGAGGGGAAAGATTATATCCAAGCCTTATGAGCAGGCAGAGGTAGAGTTGGCAGAGCCAATATATGGCCCAGCAAAGCTCCTTGACTCCCCCTCTGTAGTCATCCCATCTTCTGATCTATCAGATGCTTTAGATAGTGCCACCATGCTTCTGGGGCTTCCTGCCGAGAAGATGGGAGAGTTTGAGATATGGGATGGGATGTATATCTTCTTTTGTCAAGCAGAAAAGGGTCCCTGGATACGGGTGATTGAGGATGTGAAAAGAAGAAGGGAAGAAGAAGAGAAGAGACCAGGAGATTTTAAGATTCAAAGCCTTCCTGAGGGTTTGTATCTTTCTGTTTTTGCACCTGGTGAAAAAGGCACAATGCCACCCTTATCTCTCATCGCTGAAAGCCTTAAAAAGTATAAGGGGCTTGATATCCCTGAGATAAAAAGGGCTTTTGCCGAGAGAAAGGGCATTCCTGTCAAAATAGCCCAAAGGCAGTATATTGAAGATTTAGATGGGAAGATAATCGTTGAGATTAGGGATAATGAAGGGATAAAACATGCCTATGCCTATCTCACCATTTCTCCAAAAAAGCCAGACGGTATCTCACCCCCTCTGGAGAATATCCTGAATTTCATAAAAGAGATCGGGGTCAATAGACCTATTGATACGAAGAAGATCAAACTTGCCCTGAAGAAGAGCTATCATAAACCCTTTTTGATCTGCCAATATGATCTACCAACAAAGGGAGAGCCAGCAACCTATGCCTATCAATATAAAGAGCCTTATGATGTTATCCCTGGCCAGATTCTATCCATAAAAGAGCCTCCAAAACTTGGAAAGGATGGGATAAATGTAAAAGGAGAGCCAATCCGCGGAATCTTGGGCGATGACTTTTCTCTTCAGCCAGGAATGAATACATCCCTGTCTTCTGATGGCAGAAGGCTTACTTCTACAAGTTTTGGAAGGGTTACCTGGACAAATCACAGGGCTGATGTGGAGAAGGTCTTGGAGATACAAGGAGATTTATTAGAGGATATCGAATTCTCTGGAAAGATAATCGTCTTTGGCTCTGTGAAGCCCAGGGTAAAGCTCACAGCAGGAGGCTCTGTGGTTATAAAGAAAGAAGTGGCACCTCTGGTAGAGATTGTCTCTGGTGGAAATATTGAGATAGATGCAGATGTTTGTGGTACAGAGAAACAAAAGATAAGCCTTTCAGCCAAGGGTGATATTGTGGTCAATTCTATCTCTTTCTCTGAAATCTCTGCAGGCGGGGCTATAATCCTTCGGACAGGAATGCTTGATTGTCAGGCTAAGTGTCGCTCTATCTCCGTCACAGGAAGAAGGGGGATAATTATGACTAAGGGAACACCTCCTCCTCCTTTGTTCCAGATCCCAATAGCTATGGCTAAAGGCATCAAGGGTATTGTTGGAGGTGGTAGAATAGATGCAAGCGACTTTATAGACTGTGAGCAGATTGGCTCTGTGGAGCATAAGATGACAGAGGTGAAGGTAGGAGAGGCTGGTAAAATCTCTGTCTCTGAGGTTATCTATCCAAAGGTAAGGGTGAGTATCGGCACAAAGAGTATGGAGATAAAGGAGGTGAGTGAAAGCGCCACATTCAAGTTGAAAGGCGGAAAGATAGGGAAATTTCCTTATGAACCTTCAGAGGTTGATCTTATTCAGATAGCATCTGAAGAAAATAGATTAGAGTTTACACCCTCTATCTTCTTGCCAGATGGAACAAGCCCAGGTTATGCAGCCAGCATCCTTGAAATTTTAGAGGGAGATATTTCATTCTTGGCTATAAATGGTGAGTTACTCTTTTTTCCAAGGGCCAAGGATGGCCCCTGGCAGACACTTTCTCAAGAACTTGAGAGAAAAAAGGAAGAGGCAGAGAGAAGAGCAGGCAGTTTTGAGATCAAGAATATACCAGAGGGCTTATACATTCAAGTCTATCTCGGCGGAGAAAAGGGTGAACCAGTGACTTATGAGAAGATAGCGAAAGAGCTTGGAGGATTTTTTGATTTAGACCTTGCAAAGGTTCGGGCTGCTATTGAGAGAAAAGATGGGGGTCTGGTAAAGGTTGGGCCACGCCAGTATATCCCTGAACTTGATAGCCCATTGTCTGTTGTGGTCAGAGATAGGGGAAATCTGAAACAATTTGAGGCTATTTTAACCATAGGAGAACTGAGGCCAGGGGGTATGCTGCCGAGTGTCAAATCTATCCTCTTCTTCCTGAATAAGAATGGGATAAAGTATGGGGTCTTTGAAAAGAAGATACGGATTGCCTTAAAAAAGGAGTATCATAAGCCATTTATCGTGGCAGAGGGAAAGATGCCAGGCATAGGAAAGCCTGCAAGGTATCTCTATCACTTGACAGAGGATATAGAGGTCATCCCTGGACAGATTCTGGCTGTCCGAGAGAGCGCCACTCTGGGAGAGCCTGGAATAGATTGTCTCGGACAGGAGATTCCTGGTATCCTGGGTGAGACCAAAAAGATAATTGCTGGCAGGAACACATATCTTTGGGGATCAGAGACAAGGGAGCAGGGAGCAAGGAACAAGGAGCAAGGAACAAGGAGCAGGGAGCAGGGAGCAGGGGTCGGAAATACCCTATCTTCTGCTTCCTTTGGAAGAGTAAAATGGCATGGAGATAGATGTGATGTAGAAAAAAGCATAGAGATAACAGGAGACCT
>JAGUXG010000010.1 GCA_020061965.1 bacterium | reverse complement strand
CTCTGACGCTATAAGAGAAGATGGAGCTAAACACATACAGATTTTGTCATCCCTTAGAGATCAATCTCAAGACAATGGAATCAAAGAAGATAAAAGGGCTTTACTTTTGCGGTGAAGTGATTGATGTTGATGGTAACACCGGCGATTATAATCTTCAGGAAGCGTTCTCAACTGGCTATGTTGCTGGTGAGAGTGCCAGTAAGTGTTCGGATGTCCTATGAACAGAGGCACAGAGGAAGTCGGAGATCAGAGATCAGGGAAGAAGGCACAGAAGCACAGAGGGACAAAGTATTCAAGGGTTATCGGTGTTATTCCGGCCAGGTTTTCTTCTACAAGATTTCCTGGAAAGGTCTTGGCAGATTTATGGGGAAAGCCAATGCTCTGGTGGACATATAATCAAGCCAAGAAGGCTCTTCCAAATGTCATCATTGCTACAGATGATGAAAGGGTAGTGGATGTGGCAGAAAGATTTGGTGCAGATGTGAGAATAACCTCTCCATCCCATCCATCAGGCACAGACAGGGTAGCAGAGGCAGTCTTTGGGATTGATGTAGATTTAGTGATAAACATTCAGGCGGATGAACCGCTTATTCCACCAGAGATGATAATGCAGGTAGCTAAGCTCATAGAAGACAGCGATGTTTTAATGGCAACCTTATGCAGGAAGATAGGACGGGATGAGGCAAATGACCCAAATATAGTCAAGGTTGTTTGCGATGTAAAGGGTTATGCCTTATACTTCTCTCGCTCTGTCATTCCCTATAATGGAGTTTTTTATAAACATATTGGTATCTATGGGTACAAGAAAGATTTCTTGATGGAATTTGTCAAACTCCGGCCTACCCCTATTGAAAAACAAGAAAGGTTGGAACAACTTAGGGCATTAGAACACGGCTATAAAATAAAGGTTGGGTTGACAGGGTATGACTCTATCTCTGTGGATACCCAAGAAGACCTTGAGGCTGTCCTAAAGTCAAACCCGTGTGTATAATCGCTTAAGACTCTGGAGGCACAGAGAAGAGCCAAATTAATCAAATTTTTATTTGCTATATTCGTATATTTTTTTGTATATTTATGCTATGGCAAAGATAGAATGGTTGAAAGAGGAGCATAAGACTAAAATAAGGGAGAATGAATATCTTGATATTGGGGGCCAGGACTGTTTTCCATTTCAAGGGTTTGAAGGGAGTATCCCACATCTTCCTAAAATTGGCCTTGAGATAGTAGATTGTCCTCCAGATGATTGGCCAAGCACTGTGGCTGAACCTTATCAGGATATATGGAAAGACCCGGTTACATGGGCAAACCAGGTAGAGAAAAGGTATCAGCCAGATCTTCTCTGTCTGCAATTGGTGTCAACTGACCCGATGGGAGAGGATACCTCTCCTGAAAAAGCAGGAGAGGTAGCTAAAGCTGTGGCTGAGGCGACCTCTTTGCCTCTAATTATCTATGGATGTGGAAATTCCGAAAAGGATGCCAAAGTTCTGAAGCGGGTAGCAGAGGTTCTACCCAAAAAGGTGGTTTTAGGCCCTGTTCAGGAAGGAAACTATAACACCCTCGGAGCATGTGCATTGGCTTATGGTCACTATATTATTGCTCAGACACCAACAGATGTCAACCTTTGCAAACAACTCAATATCCTTTTGTCTAACCTTGGGGTCTCTTTGGATAAGATAATCATCGATCCTACCCCTTCTGCACTCGGTTATGGCTTGGAATATACCTATTCTGCGATGGAGAAGATACGCTCTGCCTGCTTTCAGACAAACGACGATAAGCTCAATCTGCCTATGATTGGTAATATCGCTAAAGAGGTCTGGAAGATAAAGGAGGTAAAGATTGATGATGAGAAGATGGGTGAAACCAAAACAAGAGGTATCTTCTTTGAGGCAATTACAGCCATTTCCTTTATCCTTGCTGGAACGGATGTAGTTGTTGTTCGGCATCCAAAGAGTTTATCCTTGCTCAGGGGTTGGCTGTCAAAGATGACGGGCAAAGAAGATAGTCCACAGTCCACAGTCCACAGTCCACAGGTAGCAGAAGACAGAAGTCAGAAGGCAGAAGTCGAAGATCTAAAATCTACTCCGAAGGATGCCGAAGGCACAATCGAAGATCTAAAACCAGAAAAAGAGCAGTTTGATGTTATCATTCAGTCTGCTTTTGCTGTGTTGCGTGAATTGGATGGAGGTCTTACAGATGAAGTCTATAAAAATGCCTTATTCTTAGAATTAAAGCAGCGTTCATTAGAGGTTCAAAAGGATATTCCTTTGCCAAAGCCTTTGGTCTATAAGGGCCAGGAGGTTGGCAGGCTTTCTGGGGATATAATCTGCGGTAATATAATCTTAATGATAGATTGTAAAGATAGCAAGAGCTTAAACCAATATCTCCTCTCCTCAGGGCTTGCCTATGGGATAGGGATGTCATTTACCGAGGCATTGAATATAATTTATACAGAAAAGGAGGTGAAAAAAGATGAATGATCTAAAAAGGACAATAGCTTTGATTAAGATTGTGGTTTGGGCTTTTGTGATTTTGATACTTATTTTTGCCTTTAATCCTTTCGTGTTAGTTGGGCCTGGTGAGCGGGGTGTGGTGACAAGGTTTGGTGCGGTGCAGGAGAGCATAAAGGGTGAGGGATTGAATTTCAGGATTCCAGTGATGGAAAAGGTGATATTGGTTGATGTTAAGGTGCGCAAGTACGAATGTACCGCCAGTGCTGCCAGTAAGGATTTGCAGACTGTTCAGATACAGGTTGCCCTGAACTTTAATGTGGATCCACTGACAGTCAATAAACTGTGGCAGGAGATAGGCAAGGATTTTGAAAGCAGGATAGTTGACCCTGCTATTCAAGAGTCTGTAAAGGCGATAAGTGCACAATTTACTGCAGAAGAACTTATCCAGAAACGAACAGAGGTAAAGGCGCAGGTGCAGGATCTCTTGATTAAGCGATTAAGAGAGAACTATCTGATTGTAAGTGCTGTCTCTATCACGAATTTTAATTTTAGTCCTGAGTTTAATGCAGCGATTGAAGCCAAGCAACAGGCAGAACAGATGGCATTAAAGGCTCAACGTGATTTAGTGCGTATCAAGACTGAGGCAGAACAACAGGTCGCTCAGGCTCAGGCTCAGGCAGAAGCGCTCAGACTTCAAAAGGAACAGGTCAGCCCACAATTGATAGAATTGCGGAGGATAGAGGCTCAAATAAAGGCTATTGAGAAGTGGAATGGTGTCCTGCCTCAGTATGCTGGTGGCGGTCCTATTCCTTTTATTGATGTAAAATAGATAGAATTTATGGGCGAGATAATTGGTGTATACCCAAAAGCAACAGGCCTAGCGAAAATTTTTGTTGTAGGTTGTAAGTTGTAGGTTGAAGAAGTAGAACAGATAACATACAACATCCTAAACTTACAACCTCACTCTTTTTGCAAACCTGATTTACTTGGGTATAACCATAATCTTGGCAAGAATGATATAGAACCTATCTTAGGTGTAATCGCCCTATAGATCAGCCTTGGCAAAAATTTAAGCTAAAAGGGTTCAAGGATAGAGGGGTCAAGTGAAATCAAGGAGATCCATCACTTAAACCCTTAAATCTTGGACCCCTTTTTATCAACTAAATTGGAGAAGTTCTAAAAGTGTTAAACAGTATGGGTAGGCTTTTTAGGGTTACTACCTGGGGAGAGTCGCATGGCCAGGCTCTTGGAGCAGTTATAGACGGTTGCCCTGCAGGGGTCCAAGTCTTTCCAGAGGATATTGAGAGGGAGCTGGACAGAGACATCCCGGATGTTGAACTCGGAACCAAAAGACACGAACCAAACAGATTTGAGATCCTCTCCGGGTGGTCCAAAAATAGAACCCTCGGTACACCTATCTCTATCATTATTTAT
>JAGUXG010000048.1 GCA_020061965.1 bacterium | reverse complement strand
CGGCAAAGCTCTGTGTGAGGGAAAACCTCACGCACGGTTTGATGAGGGGGTGCTGGAAACAGGATAACTGTTGCAGTGTTAGTAGATGCGTGCATCAAAAACTCAATAACAGCTCTATTACTGCGCCAGTGCTCTACTCTACACACCCAGTTAGAGATACTTTCTAATCTGAATCAAAAGATTGACAAACTATTGGAGAAATGTTTATCATTTTTCGGTGATAAAAAAAAAGAAGGGATTTTCCAACAAAATAAAGGAATGGATTGTCTCGGTGCTATGGGCGTTGGCTATTGCTTTAGTCATCAGGACATTCATCATCCAGCCTTACAGAATTCCATCTGGCTCAATGATTCCAACACTTAAGATAGGGGACCAGCTCTTTGCCTCAAAATGCTCCTATTCGCTCACCATTCCTTTTACTGACAAGCAAATTAAATGGTGGAATAGACCTAAAAGAGGAGATATCTTTGTCTTTAGAAACCCAGAAGATCCAGACCGTGGAGTCTTTATTAGAATGATCTCGCCCATAGTCTGGGCAACAACTATAAGTAGGGTTAACCTTGATCCACACAAGGATTTTATAAAAAGGGTGATAGGAACGTCTGGTGATGAGATAATGATCAAAAATAGGGATGTCTATATAAACGGAAAGAAGCTGGATGAGCCTTATAAGGTTCATTGCATTCCATACCAACCAACCTCTGGATACTCTATAATGGACAACTGGAAAGAACCTATCAAAGTGCCAGCCAATCACTATTTTGCTATGGGTGATAACCGTGACATGAGTTCAGATAGTAGAGTCTGGGGTTTTGTGCCTGAGAATCTTATTAGAGGAAAAGCTCTGTTTATTCATTGGCCACCATGGAGAATAAGATGGCTGAAGTAGGGGAGATATTTATACTCTTCAACAACAGGTTTACCGAAAATTTTTGTTGTAGGTTGTAAGTTGTAGGTTGAAGAAGTAGAACAAATAACATACAACATCCTAAACTTACAACCTCAGGCTCTCTTTGCAAACCTGATTTACTTGGGTATAACCACAGAACATAGATGAAAATAAGATGACTGAAGCAAAAAAAAGAACGAAGAAAGACCTCCTTCTTGAAATAGAAGAGAAGGATATAAAGATAGAGGAGTATTTAGACCTGGCAAAGAGGACAAAAGCAGACTTTGAAAACTACAAGAAGCAAAAGGAGAAGGAGTATCTTTCTATAAGAAAGAATACAGAAGCGAATCTTATTTTAGAGTTTTTGGCTATCTTTGATTCATTAGAAAGAGCAGCTAAAGAGAATGATCCTGAAAAACTCAGAGAAGGTCTTGGATTTATCCTTCGCCAATTCTCTGAGATCCTAAAAAATAAACAGATTGAAAGGCTCAAAACAGATAAAGAGCAGTTCAGTCCATTGTTTCATACTGCCATTGCTACTTGTCCAACCCATGAAGACCATGATGGCAAGATTATTGAAGAGCTTCAAGCAGGTTTCTTGCTCTCCGGCAATCTCCTTCGTCCAGCCCAAGTAATTGTGGGAAAAAAGTGTGAAGCAGGATAAAAAACACTATCTTACCATAAGAGGCAGACTTTTTCTCGCTGGTATTATTATCATTGCCTTTGGGCTCACAAGATTAGATCAGGGAAGATATGTGGGTCCCATAGAGATTTATGAATCCCAACTAAAAAAAGAGGAGAATAACCCGAAGGTGATCCTCAAACTTGCAAATGCCTATTATAACAAAGCTATTCTTACATCCGAGCAAGAATCCTTGCAATTATTAGATGGAGCCATTCTCCTATATGAAAAGGCTCTCTCAATAAGGAAAGACCCTAAAACATCTTATCTATTGGGACAGGCTTATTTTAAGATGGCAAAGTTCTCTGAGGAAAAAGATGGCCTATATAAAAAAGCAGAGAACTCCTTCAAATTTGCAGAAAAGGAAGGCGTTAGAAAGAAAGAGATGTTTCTCTATCTTGGCCACATTCTTCTCTTGCGAGGGGCATTGGATGATAGCATTTTGTATTATGGAAAGGCTCTGGACTTCTCCCCAGAGGATCCAATCATCCTTTATAACATAGGATACTTGTTTTATGAGAAGGGAGATTTTGACACAGCCCTTCTCTACCTCGTGAAGATAGGCAAAAGGTCTTTGCCAGAAGGCATAAAGATAAACATCCATCTCTTGCTGGCTAAAATCTATGAAGAGAAGAAAGATTTAGTAGGAGCCAGAGATGAGTACAAAAAGGTTCTTTCTAAAGAGAAGACTAATTTTGAGGCAAGAGAAGCTCTCAATCGCATTCTTGAGCAGATAAAGGAGAAGCAATAGTGATAGAATTAAAGATTTGCATAGTCATTCTTCTTCTTATCCTTTCTGCATTCTTCTCTTGCAGTGAAGCGGCTTTGATCTCTCTTTCAAAGCTCAAACTCAAAAGGCTGAAAAATCCCATCCTGACTGAACTCTTAAAACATCCAAACAAGCTACTCACCGGACTTCTTTCAGGAACAACCATTGTCAATATCCTTGCCTGTATGATAGTTACAACCATTTTTCTTGACATCTTTGCTGCTCGGCTCTGGAAAAGAGAGTTAGCTACCTTCCTTTCAATCATAGTGATGAGTATAACAATCATTATCTTTGCGGAGATGTTACCCATAGCTTTTGGTGCAGCAAAGAGCGAAAAGGTGGCTGAGAAAGTTGCCTGGCCCGTTAAATGTTTTTTACAGATATTCTCTCCGTTGATAAAATGTTTCATCCTTTTTGCTGATTGGGTAGTAAATATTTTAGTCAATTTTCTGCCAGAAGATAAGGGTTTGACCCAGGAAGAGGTTGAGACCATAATTAAGGCAGGTCACAAAGAGGGAGCCATAGAGGAAGAGGAGAAGAAGATTATAAGTGGAATTTTGAGGTTTACTGATACCTTGGTGAGAGAGGTGATGGTGCCAATCTCTAATGTGGTCTCTGTGAATGAAGATACTACCATTAAAGAGCTTCTTGGGCTTGTCAGAAAACAGGGGTATTCTCGTATTCCTGTCTATCAAAAGGAAAGGGGGAACATTGTGGGCGTTCTTCACACAAAAGAGCTAATTGGCTACTTTGGAGAAGATGGCCCAATCCATCCTCTTATCCGACCCCCGCATATAGTTTTGGCAGAAAAGAAGACAAAAGATCTGCTCAAAGAGTTTCAAAAGAAAAAGATACACTTTGGGATTGTGAAAGAGAAAGAAAAGGTTGTGGGAATAGTGACGATGGAAGACCTTTTAGAGGAGATTGTTGGGGAGATAGAGGATGATAAATAAACATTTTCAGGCAAGATTCTTTTCTTTAACAAGGAAGATATTGGTTGACATAAAAAAAGATGGGGTTGTAGAATTGGGTATCAAGTATTCTGAAGAGGAGGTAGAAAAATGAAGAAGGTTTTTTGCTTGTCCCTAATAGTGTTAATGGGGATTTTTGCTGGGGTTTGCTATGGAGAGGAGGATACAGCTACTCTGCAATCAAAGATAGATCAACTGACAAAGGAGAAAGAGGAGGTGCTTTCAAAGTATCAGGTGATGATGGAAAAGAGGCTTAAGGAGACTGAAGCCAAAGAGGAATTGACTGAAAAGTTTACCAAAGAGCAAGAGAAGGCCAAAAGTCTTGAGTCTGATTTGGCCAGGAAATCTGTCGCGATAGATGAGCTAAAAAAGAAGCTATCGGACTTAGAGGTGCAGTTGGCAAATTATGAGAAGGATAAGCAGCTCATCAGCCAACTTAAAGCCTCTCTTGCTCAAGAAGGCTCTCGGACATCCGAGCTTGAGACAGAACTTTCCGAGAGAGATAAATTATTGAAGGAAAGACAAGCAACTATTGACTCTTATAAGCAGAAAGAGGCTGAGATTTCAGAGCTGAAAAAGTCTTTGGTAGAGCAGAAGACAAAGGAAGAAGATCTTCTGGCAGACCTGAAGAAGAAGATAGAAGAGAATGAGTTTGCGTATCTTGAGTATGAGACAAAGACGGCTAAAGCAGAGGAGATTAGAAAGGAATTAGAGGAAGAGAAGAGATTGGCTAATGAAAAGAAAGCATTGGAAGCAGAGAAGCAACTCAAAAAGGCAGAAAGACTCTTCAGCTATGCCACAAGTTTTGGGAAGAACAAAGAGACTCTCTCAATCTCAGTCTCTGAATTGAACGGATATGTAAAGAGGTATCCGCTTGAAAAGGAGGCAGACAAGGCTATATTTAGACTGGTGGAGGCTTATGATGAGCTTAAAAATTCAGTCTTCCTTTTGGCGGCTTACTTAAACCTCGTCTATCTCTATCCAGAAAGCCAGTTTACAGTAAAGGCAAAGGAGAAGATAGAGAGACTTGGAAAGCAGAAAGAGTATAAGGAGTTACTCAATGAGATACGAACAATATCCATAGATGTGGCAGAACCAAGAGAAAAAAGATTCTTTGATTATCTGAGCTATCTGAATAAAATGGAAAATCCTAAGCTTTGTGACTACATCTTGTCTCAGGCAGAAGCTTTTCTTGCCCAATATCCAGAGAGCAGGTTTGCTCCCTCTGTTCAGGTCATAATTGGAGATTCGTTAGTTAAGGCGGATAAAGATTATGCGGCTGTTTCGTCATATCTTAAGGTTATCTATCTCTATCCTGATTTTCCTTCTTTGGCAGAGGTATATTTTAAGCTGGGAAGGGTCTATCAGGACGAGTTAAAAAAGTATAAAGAGGCAATAGATGTTTATCAAGAGGGGATAAAAAAATTTCCAGATTCTCCTTTGTGTCCACAATACCTCTTTGTTGTGGCAAGCCTTTATCAGGAAGGGCTGAAGGCATATTCTGACTCCCTGGCAACCTATCAGCGAGTAGTAGATGAATATCCGCAGGCACAAAATGCGGCCCTCGTTCTGGAGGAAAAAGCAAAGCTCTGCCTCAAGCTGAAGAATTATCAGGAGGCTATCAGTGCCTTCAATCAATTGGTCACAAAGTATCCAAAAAGTGAAAAAGCACCCTTTGCCCTTAACTCTATTGGTGAATACTATGAGGAGATAAAGGACTTAAGGAGTGCTATTTCAACTTATAGAAAGCTGGCTAAGGAGTATCCAGGCTGTCAGTTTTCCTGCGGAAAGCTCTTTCTGGCAGGAAAATTGGCTAAAGATGAACTCAAGGATACAAATATGGCTATAGAGGTCTATAGAGAGGTTGTGAATCAATTTCCAGGAACAAAGGAAGCAGAATCTGCCCAAAAAGCTGTCTCAGAGCTGAAAAAATAATATGAAAGTAGGAATCATTGGATGTGGGACGATTGGAAGCGAGATAGCCAAGGCAATACTCAAGATTCCAAAGTTAGAGCTTGTATCTCTTTGTGATATTGATAAGGATAAGGCTGAGAGACTCTCTTTATTATTTCCAGAAAAGCCAAGCATTGATAGTCTTTCCGAGCTTATATCTAAAGTTAGTTTAGTCATAGAATCTTCATCGCAAGAGGTAGTCAGAATAGCATTTCCTCTATCTATTGAAAAGAGAAAGGATATGATGATAATGAGTGTAGGAGGCTTGCTTGGAAAGGAAGATCTATTGGCTGAGGCAGAAAAGATGGGTGTAAAGGTATATCTCCCCTCAGGTGCCATAGCTGGGATAGATGGGTTGAAGGCTACATCCTGTGCAAATATAGAGAGTGTAATCCTGACCACAAGAAAGCCACCATCAGCCTTAAAGGGTGCACCCTATCTTAAAGATATAGACCTGTCTGAGATTAAAGAGGAGAAGACTCTCTTCTCAGCAACAGCAGAGGAAGCCATAAAAGGGTTTCCAGCAAATGTCAATGTAGCCGCTATACTAAGCTTAGCTGGAATAGGTGTCCAGAATACGAAGGTTAAGATTATAGCTGATCCAAATATAACAAGAAACATCCATGAGATTGAAATAATAGGAGATGCTGGTAGAATCTTTATAAGGTGCGAAAACCTTCCCTCGCCAACAAACCCAAAGACAAGTTATTTGGCCTCTTTATCTGCTATAGCCCTTCTAAAACAGATTGCCAGTTCAGTAAAGATAGGAACATAAATATAACGAGAATAAATCGGATTTGCAAAATTCCTATTTTTCGCATCCTTAAAAAGATAGTCTTTTTGCTCTAAATTAAATCTTCATCTTAAATTTTTCTCCATTTTTTTATCAAGGGGTGCGAAATATGAAAATTGACAAAGCTAAAGGTTTAGAGTAAACTTATGATATGAAGAGGATACTCGCCAGCCTGCTTATTCCGAGCCTTTCTTGGACAGGCTTAATTACAGTAGTGCCTACTGACAAAACACAAAAGGAGCTGCAGAATGCCTATAAATTAGCCATAGACAGGAGTCAGAACTCCTGGGTGGAGAATGGATTTGTCAATTCTGATATATCAGCAAGGTTTGGAGAGGTGCCTGTCTATTGGTCAGCTTCAGCAGATAGAGGCTCCTTTCTCTTCTTCCAACCCTTTAATGACCTGCAATATGGGCTCACCCGTGCCAACTGGAACCAATACAAAAATGTGAGCTATCAGGCAAAAGACCTGAACTATAGTTCATCCTTTCCCAGGGCATACTCCTTCTCCTTCTCTGACAATACCATAGCCATCCTCAAGAGCAACATCAAAGACTCTTTTGGTCTGACTGTCTCCTGGGAGTATTACTACATAAAGGATAGGTTGGAAAATGACTTAGGTCTGGCTACGGAGATATGTAGCGAAACAGATATTGTCTGCAACAAGCTCTCAGGGAAAAAGCTCCTTATCATTCCGGCATTTGAGGTCTCTGGAACAAACAACGGCAGATACATAGAAAGATCTGTAGCAGAAAACCCTGGCTTTTCTCAGAAGCTACAAAGTTTCTTCAATTCAGGCGGGACAATCTATACAGAAGGGAATGCCGCCTATCTCCTTGAGGTTTGCGGCATAATTCCTCAGGGCTCAATAGACCTTGTTGAGACAATAGATGGCAAGCAAGAGAACAATATGCTGGCAGAGTTGACCGTAACTGACCCAAGCAATCCCCTTGGTTTTCCTATGACCCAGACCACACTCTATACAGTCCAATCCCCAAGGATAAACCTTGGCCAGGGCATAGTGGCAAGATATAAAGAGGCCAATACTCCAGCAATAGTGGTGATTGAAAATCCCGGCAAGATTATCATTCAAGCCTGCCTTCCATCTACTGGAGCAAAGATAATTCAGGGCAGCTCTCAGTGGCAATGGGTAGCAAATGCAGTCATATTCTCCTATTGCCAGAGGGTAGATGTTACACGCTCTGTCTATACCAACATTGCCAGTTTGCCTTACAGGGGTGCTGTGGACGACAATGACCTGCCAGCAGATGCAGACGTTCCCTTTGAGGTTAGTGTCAGGGTAAGAAACCTTTGGGATGCTCTGGCAGGGGATGTCAAGGTGCAGGAGACCTACAAGACCTACTTTGACTACACCAGAGTACTCTCAGGCCCATTCCCATCAATCTCAGGCAATAACCTGAGTTTTT
>JAGUXG010000004.1 GCA_020061965.1 bacterium | reverse complement strand
TTCTACCTCCTTCTTGGGCACTTATCTACAACAATACCCTTTATACCTTTCTTCATCGGGAGGGAAGACAAACTCAATCAGGAAAGACCACAATCGTTTCTGACTATAGTGAAAGAATGTGGCATGGAGAAAAAAAGACAATCAGTTCTTCTTGTGATAAGCTGAAAAAGGAACTTGTCCTTCCAGATGGATACGAAAAGAGTAAAGAGGTTCTTCTCTGGTTTCAATTTACTACAGGACCAAATCCTGGTAGTATTTCTATTACTGTTAATGACGGAAAAGAAATAATTGTTTCTCCACCTACATTTGATAAGATGTTTCCTGGACATGCTATACTTCATTTTAAACCAGACATTTTTCATAAAGGTATAAATACGATTGTCTTCGGTGTTCCTTATAGTGCAGATATAAATCTTTGTGTTGATCAGTTTTACACCTTCAAAAGGTCATATTTTTTAAACAAACAAGGAAAATGGGAAAGATTAAAGAAGGGAGAGTTTATTGTTCATCTTGCGTTTGATTCTTCAAAAGATTGTATGGAGAATTAAGATGAAAAATAGGAGGTAAAAATGAAGAAAATTTCAGTAATGTTAATGGTTTTGGGGATAATGGTTGGCAAAGGAGCCTGGGCAGCGGATATTTATGTGCCAACAGATTATGGTACTATTCAAGCGGCAATAGATGCTGCAACTACTGGGGATACAGTTTGGGTGGATGATGGAATATATACTGGTGGCTCAAATACAAACCTAAGCTGGATAGGGAAGCATATTACTGTTCGCTCTGTAAATGGCCCTGTAAACTGCATCATTAATTGCCAAAATGATGGAAGGGGGTTTACTTTAAATAGCGGCCAAAATAGTAGTGATGTTATAAATGGATTTACGATTAGGATATGGATTAGTTACTGGCGATTGGTTTTACGGCTATGGTATAGGTGGCGGAATTCTCTGTTGGGGTTCCTCTCCATCTATTATGAACTGCATAATTTCAGGGAATCAAGCTAGCTTGGGTGGAGGAATCGGCTGCGGGTATTCCTCATCATTCATCACAAACTGTGTAATTTCAGATTCTGCTAAGGGTGGCGGAATCGGCGTATATCCGTATGCCTCCCCATCCATCACAAACTGCACAATATCAAACAACAGTGGTGGAATCAGCTGCCAATGGTGTTGTTCTATATCCATCACCAACAGCATCGTAACAGATAACAATGGACATGGCATCTTGTGCGACTATACGTGTTCTTCTTACATAAATTACAATGAGGTCTGGAATAATAGCGGTGGAAATTATGTCTCTAATTGTTCTCCTGGGATAGGTTGCATCTCGTCTGACCCCCAATTCATTGGAGGAGGCGATTATCATTTGCAACCAACCTCTCCCTGTATAAATGCTGGAACAAACACCGCACCAAACTTGCCTCCAACCGATGCAGACGGCAATCCAAGGATAGTGAACGGCATCGTAGATATGGGAGCTTATGAGTTTCAAGGTCTTCAGCCATCCATATCTGTTTCTCCTTCTTCAGGTCAAGTGGGAAGCATAGTCACAATTGAAGGCCAAAACTTTGCAACAAATACACAGGTCTCCATCTCCTTCGGCACCCATCAGACCATCACCACCACCATATCAAGCATCAACGGAACATTCTCTGTAACCTTCATTGCCTCAACCCAACCATCTTGCACTAAGGTAATCACTGCTCAAGATACAAGTGGCAATTATGCCACCACCATATTCCTTCTTTCTCCCAGTCCCAAGATCACCTCAGTCTCACCAATCTCAGGAGGAATAGGAACAGATGTGACCATAAAAGGCTCAGGCTTTGCACCAAACACCACAATAACCATTGCCTTTGGCACAAACCCATTGATTACAACCTGCATCTCATCAAGCCTTGGTTCATTCTCAACCACCTTTATTGTTGATACTCAACCTGTCTGCACAAAGATAATCACTGTATCAAGCAACTCTTGTATAGGAGGGGTATATACTACAACCTGCTTTAAGCTAATTTCCTATCCTTACATTAACTAAACAAGGCCCAGCAACTGCAACCTCAGGCTCTCTTATCACCTATACCCTCACTTACAGCAACATAGGAACAGTTAGGGCGACAGGTGTCTATCTTGTAGACTATCTTCCAACAGGCCTTGATCCAATAGGCACAATATGCTGGTATATCGGAGACCTTGTTCCAGGCCAGACAGGTTCTATCACCCTGACAGGAACAGTTACAGACTATGGCAGCGAAACCCTGATAAATCAGGCAGAGATTATTGGCACTACCACATGTCCAGATGAAACAATCTCATCCTCTGCCTCCTGCACCACTCATATCTTAGGCACCCCGAAGATTACCTCAATCTCACCTTCTAAAGGTGGCATTGGTACTATAGTGACCATAGAAGGAGAAGGTTTTGGCATCAATACTCTTGTTGCCATCTCCTTTGGCACCCATCTAACCATAACCACAACCTCTACCAACCTTTATGGCTCCTTCACTGCTATCTTTATCATTGATACCCAACCTTCTTGCACCAAGATAATTACAGCCACAGACACCCAGGGAAACACTGCTATTGCCCTCTTCAAATTGACTGGAAAGATACTTTCACTTCTCCCTACTTCTGGCAAGACAGGAGATATTGTTACCATAGAAGGCTGTGGCTTTACTCAAACTGGTCTTGTCTCTATTGACTTTGGCACACATCTTACAATAACAACCACAGAGACCACAGGGAATGGCACATTCTCAACAACATTTATAGCAGACAACCAACCACAGGGAACAAAGACAATCACTGCAATAGATAATAATGGAAGCTATGCAACAGCCTCATTTTATCTTATAGCACCCTCTTCTTATTCTGACCTTACATTTTCCTGGTATATAGTAACACCAGCAAGCATTACCCTTGGAAGACAAGTTGTTGTTATTGCAAAGGTAATAAATATTGGAACAGAGGGTGCATCTTCTATAACTGTAAGGTTTCTTGATAATGGCAATATAATAGAAGACCAAATGATTTCTTATCTTCCTCCAAGGCAATCTGCTACAAGAAACAGGATTGTCTTTAAGCCTGAATCTTTTGGGACACATACAATGTCTGTAATTATTGACCCTGATAATACAATCCCAGAGACAAATGAGGCAAACAATATTGCCTCAAAGGATGTCTGGGTTAATGATACCCAAGGAAAGGGTGCAATAAAGGGAAATATAACAAACACACAACAAAACCCAATCCCTGATGCATTTGTTATTACCCTATCTGGTCCTTATGATATTACAAACACCTATGGCTCTTACTCCCTCTATAACCTAAACCCAGGGACAGTATCTATATTTATCTACAAATCTGGATATCTCCCAGGGTTTAAAAAAATAAGGGTAGAGGCTGATACTACATATTTCCATAACTTCACCCTTACTCCATCTGGAAGGTCTATACAAGAAGAGACTACATTTAATGAAATATATTCATTCCTCAAGGAAATCCTTCCAGAAGATACACCATTATTTGATATTCTTTCTATCTCATCCTTAATCTATAACCTTAATTCTGGGGTATTCTTTGAAAAAGAGGCAAATATAGCCATATCATCAAATAATGAAGCAATAGATATAACCTTTGAAAATGTCATCTCAGGAAGTATTACATTAACATATGATAAGGAAAAAATAAAGACAGACAAAGAAAACCCCTTATTCTTTGCTAATAAGCTTAAAGAAGAATCTTACAACATAAAGATTAAATTTTCACAACCAGAAGGGGATACAGAGCTTATTATTTCAACAGAAGCAAGGGATATAAACAACAAAGCAATAATAAAGGAAGAAACAATAACAATAAAAGAAACAATTCCATCTCAATCTATTCTCCTCCAATCATATCCTAATCCTGCAAATAATGGATGTTATATCCCATTTCAGTTAAGAGTGAATAGTGATGAGTGTATAGTGAATATTTACAACATCCTGGGACAAAAAATAAAAACAATAGATATTGGGCAAAGAAAGGCAGGTTGCTATACAACAAAGGAAAGGGCAATATTCTGGGACCTAATGAATGAAAATGGAAACAAGGTAGCAAAGGGGCTATACTTT
>JAGUXG010000080.1 GCA_020061965.1 bacterium | reverse complement strand
TGATTATGTTTGGTGATTGGTTATTGGATATTGAGATTTGTTTGTATCTTGGAGCTTGGTTATTGGTTATTTTATAAAGTTATTGGTTATTTTACAAAATGGGAGCTAAACACATACAATACTAATTTTAATTTCCCATTTTCCGCACCCTTTGATAAGGTTTAACAAATTGAAAGGAAAATGGGAAATTAAAGAAAAAACACTTCAGATGAGTAAATAGTTACTTAATTTCTAAGGAGGCTTAAGATGGAAGAAAAGGCTCATATTTTGATTGTGGAGGATGATAAGAATCTTGGTGAGTTCTTATCTATCTGCCTGAAAGAAAAGGGGTTTTTTGTAGAGATTGTAGAGGATGGCGGTTCTGCACTTTCCCGGATTGAAAAGCAACCACCTGACCTTATACTTCTTGACATCATGATACCTGTCGTAGATGGCTTTGAGGTCTGCTCGGAATTAAAGCGACAAGAAAAGTTCCAGAATATACCCATAATTATTATAACCGCAAGAAGCGACCAGGATTCAATGAGCGCTGGGTTTGAGAGCGGCGTGGATGATTATCTGATCAAGCCCTTTAATGCTTATGAACTGATTCTTAAGGCGGAAAAAGCTCTTAAGGTGAAGGGATTGATAAATGAGCTCGGAAAAAATTTAGTTAATATAAGTTCTGAAATCTGTCCGTCAATCTCTTCTATTAAAAAAGAGGCAGGATTCTTATTGAATGGAAAATATGGCGAGCTTTCAGAAGAACAGAAGAAGAAAGTAGGGTTGATTGAGGATAAAAGCTCAAAATTGCTTGAGACGATAAAAAGCTTAGCCGAGATGCTCATCCCTTAATTTTTTGTGGGTAGCAAGAAATTTATTGTAAAATCTCAAAGAGATAAAATATACTCTTAAAAAAATGAAGATTCCACAAATTGACTTTATAGGAAGGAGGAAGCCTTGTCTTATTGTCTCTGCCGCACTTATGGTAATAGGGCTGGCGACATTTCTTTTCTTTGGCAAAGATGCGAAATATGGGCTTGATTTTTCAGGCGGAACAATGCTTGAAGTAAAATTTGAAAGACCAATAGCTGTAAAAGAGCTTGAGGATATGAGAAATGGGCTTTCCAAGAATGGAATTAAAGCCTCTATTCAGCAGATTGGAAAAGGAGATGAGCTCTTTATCAAGCTTAAAGGCACACAGGACGAAAAGACATCTGGCGCAATAGAAAAGATATTGGAAGAAAATGCGAAAGAATTCTCCTACTCAAGCACCTATGTTGGACCATCTGTGAGTAAAAATCTTAAATCCTCGGCTCTGAAGTCTATCTTCCTTGGATGGTTCTGTATGCTCATTTATATAGCTATGAGATTTGAGTTTCGTTGGGCTGTGGCTTCAATCATTGCTATAATTCACGATGTACTTATAACCTTAGGTCTCTATCTTCTTACCGGAAGAGAGATTAACACACCTACAGTTGCTGCCTTCCTCACCCTCATCGGCTTCTCTATAAATGATACGATTGTCGTCTTTGATAGAATCAGGGAGAACTTGAAGCTCACCAGAAAAGAGGATTATGGTGTGGTTATCAATAATAGTATCAACCAGACATTAACCAGGACAATTATCACCAGTCTTACTGTATTGATTACTGCTGGGGCCCTTTATATATTTGGAAAAGGGGATATGGCTGACTTTGCCTTTGTCATGACCTTTGGAGTCTTTATCGGCACATACTCCTCAGTCTTTATCGCCAGCCCAATCATTTATGAGTGGCACATAAGAAGTAAGGTTAAGCAGTAATTTTTTGCTTGCAAAAAAAATATATAAAAGGTAAAATTTAGCTTATGGCTTGTTAAACAAGACATAAGGAGGAGAGAAATGAAAAAGATCATTGCAGTAATGGGAATATTGGTAGTTTCTGCAGCTGGAGCAGAAGGAAAAAAAGAAGTCTCAAAAGAGAAGCCAATAGCGTCACAACCAGTAGCAGAAAGGACAGGAATTCCAGGTGTTTCTATGATTAACGCCCTGGAGATACTTCAGAAGAAGGTAGAAGCTGCTTGGGCCTCAGAGGCTAAGGCTGTGGCTACGGCAGAAGAGGCAAAGATCGCTGAGGCTGAAATGATAGCTGATGCTTTGGCAGCAGAACAGGCACTCAAAGAGTCAGAGTCATTAGCCAAGGTTACTGAGGCTGAAAGAAAATATGCGGAGTTAAAGGCGATGTCAGCTGAGGCTGCGGCAAAGATGGCTATAGCCTCTGCAGAAGCAGCTAAGGCTGCCGAGAGAGCAGCTTATGCTATCCTTGATGATGCTAAGGCTTTAGAGGCACAGATTAGAGCTGATGTAGAGATAAGAAAGGAAGAGCTTTCTTTTGCCAAGGTAAAGAGGGATGAGTATATAAAGATAGCCAATGAGCTTTATGGCCTCGGTCAGAAAGCATTAGCTGCTGGAAACTCTGCTATAGCTATAGAATATGGAAAGAAGGTGAGTCAGAATATGGTTCTGGCAAACGAAGCAGAAAAAGATGTCCAGAATAAAGAGATAGTCCTCCAGCAGATGGACAGAAGGCTCAAGGCACAGATTGACAATACCCAGGCAAACCTTGAAAGGGCTAAAGCGATTGTCTCTATGGCTAAGGAGTCTGAAAATCGGGCGATTATGGAAGCAGATGCAGCCAAGTCTGCTGCACAAAAGGCTCAAATAGCTCTTGAAGCAAGTAAGCAGACAGAATTAAAGGTAAAAGCTCAAGCAGAAGCAGCCAAAGAGGCTTTCAACTGGGTAAAAGCAAAGCACGAAGTAGCAAAACAGGCACAAGCAAAGGCAATAGCTGAAGTAGAGGTGGCCAGATTGACAGAGGAAGCAGCAAGGGTTGCGGCACAGTATGCTGAAGAAGAGAAAAAGAGGGCAGAAGAGGTTTTGAAAGACGCAGAAAAAGCCATTAAGGGATATTAATGACCTATAATCAAAATTCAATGCGAAAGGCTAATATTGTGGCAGAGATTGCTGAGAAGGTAGATATCTCTCAAAAGGATATAAAAGAGGTTATTGAAGCCTTCTTTTTAGAAGTAGGTAATAGTTTGGCCAAAGGCAATAGGATTGAACTACGAGGGTTTGGAGTCTTCAAGCCAATCTTACGAAAAGAAAAGATAGGCAGAAATCCAAAGACAGGAGAGGTAATCACCATTCCCAAAAAAATAGCATTAGTATTTAAACCAGGAAAGGAGTTGAAAAAGAAGGTTGAAGATGGAAGCGTTTGAATTTGAGGAAGAAGATCGTCATTACCTGTGTGATGTCTGCGGTTATAAATGGGAGATTGCTGTGCATCCAGATTATTCTCACCGAACTATCTCTTTAGAGGATGAAAACCTGCATCCCCAAGAGCCTACCAAATGTCCCATCTGTGGAACTCCATATCTTTCTGAGATATAACTTAATGAATCTAAAAGATAAGAAGATAGCCCTTGGGATAACTGGAAGTATAGCTGCATGGAAAGCCTGCGACTTAATAAGAAGGCTGAAGGAAGAGGGAGCAGATGTCCATTGCATCTTGACTGAGACAGCCCTATCTTTTGTCACCCCACTCACCCTATCCACACTCTCTGGAAACCCTGTGGCCAGCAAGATTTCAGAAGAGATGGAGCATATTGGGGATTATGACCTGCTTATCATAGCCCCAGCCACAGCAAATGTTATTGGAAAAGCTGCGGCTGGTATCTGCGATGACCTTCTAACCACTATCATTCTTGCCAGAAGGTCTCAGATTATCATTGCCCCGGCAATGAATGAAGCTATGTGGTTATCTGATACTCTAAAATCTAATGTCAAGAAGCTCAAGGAAGAAGGGTTCAGGTTTGTTGGACCAGAAAAGGGAAAACTCACAATCAGAGAGGGCTGGGGAAGGCTTGCTGATGTGGAGAAGATTGTCGAGGAGGCTATCTTTGTCCTGGGTGTAAAGGATAGGTTGGCTGGCAAAAAGATTCTGATAACAGCAGGAGCCACAAGGGAGGCAATAGACACCGTTAGATTTATCAGCAATCGCTCCTCAGGTAAAATGGGGCATATCTTGGCAGAGGAGGCATTATTGCATGGTGCGTCTGTAATGCTTATCACAACAACAGAGATTCCTACATCCAACAGGATAGAAATCCACCATGTGGAGACTGCTTGCCAGATGCGAGATACGGTCTTTGAGCTATTTGATGGGTGCGATATATTCATTTCAGTGGCAGCAGTATCCGACTTTAGACCTAAGGATAAGTACAATAAGAAGATAAAGAGAGAGGATGAACTTAGATTAGAGCTTGTCAAGAATCCAGATATATTGAAGGAGGTTTCTGAAAAGAAGGGCAAAAAGGTATTGGTTGGTTTCTCTGTTGACTCAGAATTAGATTGGCAAAGGGCAGAAGAAAAGATGAGGGTGAAAAACCTTGATATTCTTGTCTTCTCTACCACTGATGCCTTTGCTGGCGATAAGATCAAGCCTTATATTATGTACCCTGATGGAAAGAGGGAAGAATATACCTCAGAGATTTCAAAGAGGCAGTTGGCTATAAAGCTCCTTGAGAAAATAAGTATAAAAACTCGTAAACTGTAAATGGATAATGATTACTAATTGAAAGGATTGACACCATTTCAGAGAAAGATATATAATTTGGTCTCATTTATCCCTTATGGCCAGACCCGTTCATATAGCTTCATAGCAGAGAGGATAGGGACATCGCCGAGGGCTATAGGTAGAGTGCTTTCTAAAAACCCCTTGCCAATCGTCATCCCTTGCCATAGGGTGATAAAGAAAGATGGAGAACTTGGAGGATTCAAGTGTGGCAAGGATATGAAGGAGAAGATATTAGAGATTGAGAGAGAAAATGCTGGTATTTTTTAGGCGCCTGTAGCTCAGTGGAAGAGCAGCAGCCTCCTAAGCTGTTTGCCGTAGGTTCAACTCCTATCAGGCGCATTTTGAATTATTTATGAAAAGACTCATCTTTTTATTTGGTATCCTCTGTACATCTGTTCATCCTTTCACCTATACATCCCATTCTGCAGGGGTCTATACCCTGTCTCAGGCTCTTGATGAGGAGAACAACAGATTGTATCTTGGTGGCACATCAATGAAGAATATCATTGTCTATAATCTTGATGAGGATGGAGTTCCAAAAGGAGAGCCTATCTCTTGCGAGATACCAACAAACTGCATCTCCTTAGCCTTATTCTCTAACAAGCTCTATATAGGCAACAATCAGGATGCCTATCTTTACATCTATAGGCTTGGAAAAGACGGTCTTTTGACAGGGACACCAACACTTGTTGCCATTGCTACAGAGGGACAGGGTGCTTACTCCATAGCCATTGACCCCAAGAGGAGAAAGCTCTATGTGGGGAATATGTCTGGGAGTAATAACATCTGTATCTATAACTTAGACTCAGCTGGCATTCCAACAGGTGCTCCATCCTTCTTTACCACATCAGGATACACCACTTCTTTAGCGATAAACCCTATTCAGAACAAGCTCTACATTGGAAGCTACAGTGGAGACAACCCCTTTGTCTGCTGGTTAGCTGATGATGGCTCGCTTACTGGCAGGGGATGGAGGTATAACTCAGGCAATCTGACCTACTCTATGGCTTTGGATATAGAAAAGAGAAGGCTATATTTGGCCAATAACAATGCCAGCGATAATCTATCTGTGATAAAATTGGACGACCAGGGGCTTCCCTCTACATACACAACATACTCTGATGGTGGAGCAAGCATATCCCTTGCCCTCAACAAAAGGAGCGGAAAGCTATATGTAGGCAAAAATTATGCTGGGAACAACCTTTATGTTTATGACCTTAACAATAAAGGAGATATTCAGGGTGAACCAACAACGCTTTCCTTGGGTGGCCCAACCTTCTCTCTTTCCATTGGAAAGAGGCTTTACTTAGCTAACTATCAAGGTGACAATAATCTATGGACACTCCAGATTCCAGATGCAAGTCCTGAGGTTTCAGCCCCAGCTACAACCACTACCCAGAAGACAATATTGAAGGTATCTGGAACAAACTCTCACTGGATAAAGATAAAAGGGGATATTATTCAATCCTTTGGATGGAAAGCCTGTGATGGTGGAGCAATGGAGATTCCTGTCTATCTCACAAAGGGCAAAGGGGAGAAAAAGATCGATATTTTTTTCTCAGAATCTGCTGGGTTTGGAAACTACTCTGGCGTTTTAAGGAAAGAGAGCGCGAGGATATATCTTATCAAAGATAAGTAAGAGTTCAGCTATCAACGGTCAGCTAATAAAAATAGTTGAAAGCTGATAGCTATTTATAGGAAGTGAAAATGAAAATAGATGGAACTAAGCCAATTAATATTCTTTTAGTTGAAGATAGTGACGATGACATTGTTATTATTCAGAGGGCATTTAAGAAGGTAAAGCTGACAAATGACTTACATATAGTTTGTGATGGACAGGAGGCATTAGACTTTATCTTTCACGAGGGAAAGTATGCTGAAATAAAGCCAGCTACACCAGGGCTAATTCTCCTTGATATCAATATGCCTAAGGTGGATGGCTTTGGTGTTTTGAAGAAGCTGAAAGCCAATCCTCCATATAACATCATCCCTGTGGTGATGCTCACTGTCTCAGACAGGGAAGAGGATGTTGTCAAGAGCTTTAAGAATGGTGCAGTCTCTTACATCACCAAGCCTATGGACTTTGAGAAGTTTACCAAGGTTATAGAGACCTTTGAGATATACTGGACATTAGTCTCAAAGGTTCCGGTTATTAAGCAGTGAAAAGCGATATTACAATTGAAGGTTTATCTTAATGGAAGGTTTATATCCGAAAGGCTGGCAAGGGTCTCTGTCTTTGACAGGTCGTTCCTCTATGGAGACGGAATTTTTGAGACACTCAGGTCTTACTGCGGAAGGATATTTAAGGAAGAAGAGCATATCAACAGATTAAGAAGATCAGCAGAGGCTATCTACCTTCCATTGCCAGAGATTGATTATTCCCGCATCTTTCAAAAACTCCTCAAAGCAAACAATCTTTCCGATGCCCTTCTCAGACTTACTATTTCAAGGGGAGAGGGATGGGGGATTGAACCTTGTGGCATTCCAAATGTTGTTTGTTTTGCCAAGGATTTTTCTGACTGGCCAAGCAAGATGTATGAGAAAGGCATATCTTCTGTTGTTGCTACGAGAAAGAGACCCGCGACAGGTGTCAAGTCAACCAATTATTTAGAGGCTATTCTGGCGAGATTAGAGGCAAAAGGCAAAGAGGCAATAATGTTATCAGAAGATGGGTTTGTTGCCTCAGCAGGAACGAGTAACATATTTATAGTTAAAGACCAGAGGCTCATCACACCTCCCCTATCATTAGGAATCCTTCCTGGAATAACAAGGGGAGTTGTCCTTGAGATAGCCAAAGTAGATGCGGAGGTTTTTAAGATTGAAGAGCTGTATCAAGCAGACGAGGTCTTTCTCACCAACACATCTTATGAGATAATGCCTGTGACAGAGATTGATGGAAGGAAGATTGGTGATGGTCTTCCTGGCCCTGTCGCCAAAAGAGTTCTTTGGGAATTCAAAAACCAGATAAAAAAATTAGCAGGCTAATTTCTCATTTTCCGCACCCTTTGATAAGGTTTAACAAATTGAAAGGAAAATAGGAATTTTTTTACTTTGACTTTCCTTTTTTTGTAAGTTATACTTTGCCAAGTTTTTAGTTCAGGAGGAGATATGAAGAGAGACTATCTTTTTACATCAGAGTCTGTAACTGAAGGGCATCCAGATAAGATTGCAGACCAGATTTCAGATGGGGTTCTGGATGCTATTATGGCTTCTGACCCTATTGGAAGGGTTGCTTGTGAGACATTGGTGACCACAGGGCTTGCTTTTGTCGCGGGCGAGATAACCACATCCTGCTATGTAGATATACCAAAAATAACCAGGAATATAATTCAGGATATTGGCTACACAGATGCTGAATATGGGTTTGACTATGAGACCTGTGCAGTCATCACCTCTATCAAGGAGCAGTCCACTGACATTGCCCAAGGTGTTGACACTGGTGGTGCAGGAGATCAGGGAATGATGTTTGGCTATGCCTCAGATGAGACACCAGAGCTTATGCCTATGACTATCCTTTTGGCTCATAAATTGACTCGGAGGCTTACCTATGCCAGAAAGCACAAGATTTTGGATTGGCTGAGGCCTGATGGAAAATCTCAGGTGACAATTGAGTATGTAGAAGGGATACCAACAAGGATTGAAGCTGTGGTCATCTCCTGCCAGCACGCACCAGATATTGAGTATTCAGACTTAAAGGATGGTGTGATGGAAGAGGTGATCTATAAAATCCTGCCAAAGTCTATGTTGGATGAGAAGACAAAATACTATATCAACCCAACAGGAAGATTTGTGGTTGGAGGGCCTCAGGGAGACTGCGGTCTTACAGGCAGAAAGATAATTGCTGATACCTATGGTGGTGTTGGAGCACATGGCGGTGGATGCTTCTCTGGAAAGGATCCGACCAAGGTTGATAGGTCAGCCTCTTATATGGCCAGGTATTTGGCCAAGAATATTGTTGCCTCAGGGGTAGCCAGGGTCTGCGAGGTTCAGCTTGCTTATGCTATAGGCGTGGCAGAGCCTATATCTGTCATGGTCAACACAAAAGGTACAGCCAAGAGACCAGAGGCAGAGATAGTTAAAGAGGTAAAAGAGAACTTTGACCTCACGCCAAAAGGGATAATAGAGACACTCAATCTTCGAAGACCAATCTACAGAAAGACCGCTGCTTATGGACATTTTGGCAGGGAGGAGAAAGAGTTTCTTTGGGAGACAACGGATAAAAAGGATGTTTTCAAATAAAATTTTATAAGGAGGATAAATGAATTACGACATAAAAGATTTGGGCTTGAGCGAAAAGGGAAAAATAAGGATAGAATGGGCAGGCAACCAGATGCCAGTCCTGAAACTTATCAAAGAAAGGTTTAGCAAGGAGAAGCCTTTTTCTGGAGTAAAGATTGCTTGCTGCCTTCATGTCACCTCAGAGACAGCGAACCTTTGTGATGCACTGAAAGCAGGAGGGGCAGAGGTTTATCTCTGTGCCTCAAACCCGCTCTCAACACAGGATGATGTGGCTGCTTCTTTAGTAGCGGATCATCAAATTTCTGTCTTTGCTATCCACGGAGAAGGTACAAAGACCTATTATCAGCACATTGAAACTGTTTTGGACGAGAAACCCAATTATACTATGGATGATGGTGCAGACCTTGTCTCTGCCATACACAAAGACCATAAAGATTTGACAGAGGGTATCATTGGTGGTTCAGAGGAGACAACCACAGGTGTCATCAGGCTCCGCAGTATGGAAAAGGATGGAAAGCTCCTATATCCAATGATTGCTGTAAATGATGCCAACACAAAACACTTTTTTGACAATAGGTATGGGACAGGTCAGTCAACAATAGATGGAATCTTGCGGGCAACGAATATCCTTCTTGCAGGAAAAAGGTTTGTTATCGCTGGATATGGTTGGTGTGGAAAGGGCCTGGCTATGCGGGCAAAAGGGATGGGAGCTCTGGTTACTATCTGTGAGGTAGATCCATTAAGAGGATTAGAGGCTATTATGGATGGGTTTTCTGTAATGCCAATGGAAGAAGCAGCAAGACTTGGAGATATCTTTATCACAGTAACAGGCGACATCCATGTCTTAAGAAAGGAACACTTTGAGGTGATGAAGAATGGTGCTATCTTAGCCAATACTGGACATTTTGATGTGGAGATTGACATACCTGAATTGACTGGGCTGGCTACTTCAAAGAGGAGAATAAGAGATGTGATTGACGAATACACCCTGACCAATGGAAGAAAGATAAACCTTTTAGCTTCCGGCAGATTGGTCAACTTGGCAGCAGCAGAGGGACACCCAGCAGTAGTCATGGATATGTCCTTTGCTAATCAGGCTCTGTGCTCTGAGTTTGTTGTCAAGAATAGGGATAGCTTAGAGAAGAGGGTTTATGATGTTCCAAAAGAGATAGACCAACAGGTGGCACATCTTAAGCTCTCCTCAATGGGAATCTACATAGACAGCCTGACAGCCGAGCAGGAAAAGTATCTCTCTTCCTGGGAGATGGGAACATAAAAGAATGTATGGTTTTATACCGAGAAGAAATCTTATTTTGCGAAAATTTAAGCTTAAAAGGATTCAAGGAGGAAAATGAATATATCAAAAAAAGCTGAAAATACCGCTCCATCGGAGACTTTGGCTATATCTGCCAAGTGTAAAGAACTGAAAAATCAGGGACTTGATGTGGTCAATTTATCAGTGGGTGAGCCTGACTTTGATACGCCACAGCACATCAAAGATGCGGCAATCTCAGCAATAAACAAAGGCTTCACAAAATATACGGATGCCTCAGGGATTTTAGAATTAAAGGAGGCAATTGCTAAAAAGCTATTGGAGGATAACGGCTTAAAATATGAGCCTCAGCAAATTGTGGTCTCATCTGGGGCAAAGCACTCTATCTACAACAGCCTTCTGGCATTATGTGACCCTGGAGATGAGGTTTTGATCCCTACTCCATATTGGGTAAGTTATTGTGAAATGGTAAAATTGGCTGGAGGAATACCTGTAGTCTTGCCAACAGATGAAGATACCCTCAAACTAACCCCTCAAGATTTGGAGAAGGCTGTCTCTTCAAAAACAAAGGGAATTATCCTGAATAGCCCACAAAACCCAGCAGGCATAGTCTATTCTGAGGATGAGCTTTTGGGGTTGGCTGTAGTTATCAAAGAAAAGGGACTTTGGGTAATCTCAGATGAGGTCTATGAAAGGTTTGTCTATGATGGCAATAAACACATAAGCATTGCTACTCTTATTCCTGACCAGACCATTGTTATCAACGGCACCTCAAAAACCTATTCTATGACAGGGTGGAGAATAGGTTATACTGCTGGGAATATAAATGTGATCAAGGCAATCTCAAGGATTCAGAGTCAGACTACATCCAATCCCTGTTCAATCAGTCAGTATGCAGCTATTGCTGCTATAACAGGGCAACAAGAATGCGTTAATGAGATGCGAGTGGAGTTTGATAAAAGAAGAAGGTTTATGGCAGATAGATTGAATAATATCCACGGGTTATCCTGCAAGATGCCAGAAGGTGCGTTCTATCTCTTCTGCAACATCAAGGCTCTATCTTTATCTTCAGAGGAGTTTTCGGCTCGATTGCTTGAAAAGGCACAAGTTGCTGTCGTCCCAGGCAAAGCCTTTGGAACAGAAGGGTTCATCAGGATCTCTTATGCCACAAGCCTGCCTTGTTTAGAAAAAGCAGGAGACCGAATCCAAGAGGCTGTAAAGAGTTTGTGAAATGAAACAACTATACCCAAGTAAATCAGGTTTACAAAAAGAATTAGGTTGTAAGTTTAGGATGTTGTA
>JAGUXG010000044.1 GCA_020061965.1 bacterium | reverse complement strand
CCCTTTTTGGTTTTTTCAAAATCATTGCCAAATTCATCTATGGCTTGTTTGGTGATTTTGGCGTTATTTTCCAAAACAATGTTTGCCTTTTCATTTTTGTCGTCAAAAAATCTCCAACCTGCATTTTGAAGCAATTCATTGATTTTTATTCTGGCTTTGGCTTCTTTTTGCATAATTTTTATTGACTAAATCATCAAGCGAAACGCCAAGAGCTTTGGCGAGCTTTTTGATCGTTTCAAAGGTAGGGTTTGGGCTTTAGTCAAGCTCAATTTAACAACGGTATTGAAATATTCGCCAGTTTTTGAGAACTTATCCTGCGAAGAAATACCCTTTTCCTGTCTTACCTTTTTATGTTTTTGCCAATCGTTGACATAATTGTTTGCGTGATATATTATTATAATGTAATGATTGTGATATAATATGCGTATCCCTTCTATACTATGTTATACTAAAAAGCTAAAAAGGTCAACGAATTTCAAGGGAGTTTCTTGTTGTCGCCCGCGTATGGGCGGGAGGGACAAAGACAACACTTCTTTTACTGGTACTGGCGGCGCTTTTTGTGAAGCAAAAAACGAAATTCGGCGGCGGCGAGAGCGAGGGTGAGCGAGCAAACTTCTTCCCCTGAAGATTCGCAATGTCTTGATTGGTCGGGGTGAGAGGATTCGAACCTCCGACCTCAGCGTCCCGAACGCTGCGCGCTAACCAGACTGCGCTACACCCCGAAAAGAATTAAAAATTATACTATACCCAAGTAAATCAGGTTTACAAAGAGATCCTGAGGTTGTAAGTTTAGGATGTTGTAAGTTGTATGTTATTTATCAATCTACAACCTACAACAAAAATCTTCGCTAGACCTCGTGTTCCTTGAGTATACAATTTTTCACTTTCTAACTATCTTTCTGATATTTTGGGCAATCCCTTCTGGAGTAAGCTCGTATATTTCTAATATCTTCTGGCGGCTACCATGCTCTATGAACTTTTCAGGAAGACCAAGGGAGAAGACCTTACAATCTTTATCAACCAAGAGCTGGGCTACTTGTGAGCCTAATCCAGAGGTGCAAGAATGCTCCTCAACAGTGATGACTATGGGCTTAAGATTGGAGAGAATCAGCTCTTTGTCAAGTGGCTTTATAAACCTTGAATTTATGAGAGAGAAAGAGAATTCATCTTTCTTCAATATCTCCACTGCCTTCAGAGTATCTATGACCATACTCCCACAAGTTATGATAAGTGCATCTTTCCCTTCTTCTAATAATTCTCCTTCACCAATATTAAATGGAAGGCAAGATGATTCATACCCTTCTAAAGCAGCCTTTGGATACCTGATGGCAAATGGCTTATCGGCTGAAAAGGCTGTCTTCATCAACCTCACAAGTTCATCTCCATCCTTTGGGGCGGTGATAATCATATTGGGCATTGTCGCCAGATATCCAATATCAAAAAGCCCATGGTGTGTCTCTCCATCCTCTCCAACTATGCCGGCACGATCAATGGCAAAGACAACAGGAGCGTTTTGAAGGCAGACATCATGGAGAATCTGGTCATAAGCCCTCTGGAGGAATGTGGAGTAGACAGCCACAACAGGTCTCAAGCCGCTTATAGCCATTCCTCCAGCCATAGTGACTGCATGCTCTTCGCATATTCCAACATCAAAGAATCTATCAGGAAACTCTCTTGAAAACTGAAGAAGACCACATCCTTCCTTCATTGCTGCTGTTATTGCCACAATCCTTTTATCTTCTCTGGCCATCTCTCTTATTGCCTCTCCAAAAATATTGGAATATGTTCTCTTCTCCTCATTTTTTGGTCTTCCTGTCTTAATCTCAAAGGGAGAAGTTCCATGAAACCACTCAGGATTCTCCTCTGCAGGTTTATAGCCCTTTCCCTTTTTGGTGACAATATGAAAGAGTACTGGCTGCCTTTCGCTCTTTATGTTTTCTAATGTGCGTATGAGCAGACCCAAGTTATGACCATCTATTGGACCAATATACTTAAACCCAAGCTCCTCAAAGATTATGCTTGGCACAATCATTCCTTTTATTGCCTCCTCAAACTTATTAGAAATCTTCAGGGTCTTTTTTCCAAGTGGAAGACGGGAGATAAGCTCCTTCATATCCTTTCTGAACCTTTTGTAGATAGGAAGAGTGATGAGCCTGTTGATGTAAGAAGAGAGTGCGCCAACAGTCTTTGAGATGGACATCTCATTGCTGTTTAAGACAACCAATAAGTCCAGTTTTAGCTGTCCGGCATAGTTTAATGCCTCAAAAGCCATTCCAGAAGAGATTGCTCCATCGCCTATAACAGCAATCATCTTGTGTGGTTCTTTTTTCAAATCTCTGGCAAGAGCCATTCCAAGTGCAACTGAGATTGAGGTTGAGGCATGACCTGTGTCAAAGGCATCATAAACGCTCTCTTTCCTCTTTGGAAACCCTGAAATTCCTCCAAACTGACGAAGGGCATTGAAACTCTTGAGCCTTCCTGTCAGAAGCTTATGGCTGTATGATTGATGACCAACATCCCAGACGAGTTTATCCTTTGGAGGATCAAAGACCCTATGGAGGGCAATGGTCAACTCCACTACACCCAAAGATGAAGCAAGATGTCCTCCGGTTACAGAGGTGGTTGTGATGAGCTTTTCTCGTATCTCGTAAGATAAGGTTTTAAGCTCTGAAAGGCTTAAATCAGTAAGGTCTGAAGGCAGATTTATCTTTTCAAGAATCATTTAAACTGATCACCGATAACTGATTTAATCTGAATGGCTATATTGCCGCCAGAGATTCCAGGAACCCCAATAAATTTAGGTTTATTGGCCACATTTATTACCGCACCATCTGCCACCTTTCCAGAAAGCCTTAAAACATCACCCTCTGTAAGGTTTAAGATGTCTTGCATACTCACATTCACCCGACCTAACTCTGCTGCCACAGAAAGTGGAACAAGGTTTATGCCCTTTTCCATTCCTTTTGTCTCCTCTTTTTCTT